>DATJUT010000056.1 GCA_035502185.1 Gemmatimonadales bacterium | reverse complement strand
CGTGTTGCCGGCCGAGACGTTGTAGTTGAGGTTCGACAGCACCGACGCGTAGGTCACGTTGTCGGCGAAGTACGCCTCCTGGGCCGTGACCAGGTTCCGAAGGTCGGCCTTCATGCCCGCGATGTAGGCCTTCTCCTTCGTATTGGCGAACTTCGGGATCGCGATGGCGGCCAGAATGCCGATGATCACCACCACGATCAGAAGCTCGATCAGCGTGAAGCCCTTCGTGCTCCTCATGGGACCCTTCTTTCCTGTGTGAGAAGTAGCGTCGCGTTCTTAGGACTCCCGCTGACTTACGGGCAACCCTCGTACCGCGCGACGTCAATATCGCCTAATCCCTTGCCCCGGCGCCAGATAGCTTTTTCCTGAATCCGGGTTCCTTCTGTCCCAATTCTGCCCCAACCACCGCATTCTGCAAGGGTTCGGGCCCGTCGCAGCACTCGCCAAGGCCCGCTCGACCAGCCGGAGCGCTCCCGATCAGAACGGGGTGAAGGGCGGCGACCCGAAATGGGGCATGCTGATCAGGTGCCAGATCGGGTAGGCGTACGCGAGCAGCACCAGCACCACGGCGACCACCGTCCACAGCCCCAGCCGGTCCAGCAACGGCACGCGCGTGGGCGTCGCGCCGAGCGGCTCGGCGAACTCGACCTCGGGCTGCTCGGCTCTCCGGCCCGCCAGCCAGGTGCCCAGCATCACCATCACGAAGAACGCGGCGCTGGTGAACAGCAGGACGCCGCCCACGGCGGAGATGCCGGTCAGCGTGCGCCAGTGGGCCGCCAGCGGATCGCCGCCGTAGCTGGGATCGAACACGCGCCGCGGCATCCCCATCAGACCGGTGACGTGGTTCGAGAACGAGAACAGCATCATGCCGGCGAACCACAGGTACGGTTGCACCTTCGCCAGCAGCCCCAGCTCGAGATCGCGGCCGGTGAGCTTGGGCACGAGCCAGTAGGCCGTGCCCATGAAAGTCAGCGCCGTCGCGCTGCCCACGGTGAGGTGAAAGTGCCCCTGGACCCAGGCCGTGTTGTGCACCATCGCGTTCATGCCGTAGGCGGCGTTGATCGCGCCGCCGAATCCGCCGAACGCGAACAGGATCATCGCCAGCAGCACGCTGGCCACCAGCGGGTCGCCCCACGGCAGCTTCCCGATCCAGTTGAACAGCCCGGTCGCGCCCCTCATCCGGCCGGCGACCTCCAGCGAGGCGATGATGGTGAAGGCGGTGATGAAGCTCGGGTACAGGATCCACATCGTGTTGAAGGTATGGAACAGCTTCCAGCCCGCGGGAATGCCGGGATCCATGGCCTGGTGGTGCAGGCCGACCGGCGACGAGAGCACGATGAACAGCACGAACACCAGGCGCCCCAGCGCGTCGCTGAACAGCTTCCCGCCGGCCGCCCTCGGCAGCACCGTGTACCAGATCACGTACGCCGGCAGGAGCCAGAAGTAGACCAGCGGATGGCCGAACCACCAGAACAGGGTGCGCGCCAGCTCGGGGTCGATGGTCTTCGTCAGGCCGAGCGACCACGGGATCAGCAGCAGCAGCATTTCCGCCGCGACGCCCGCGGTGGCGATGAACCACACGATGATGGTCGTCGCCATCCCGTGCACCGCGAGCGGGATGGGCGCACCGGGATTGTCCTTCCGCCAGGCGCGCAACGACCGCAGCACCACGAATCCCCAGCCCCAGGAGCCGACGACGAGCAGGGTCGCGCCGATGTAGAACGCCGGGTGCGCCTTCAGGGGCGGATAGAACGTGTACAGCACCGATGCCTGCCCCGAGAGGATCGCCGCGACCGTGGCGAGCGTGCCGGCGAGCGCGACCCAGAACGACGCCCACGCCAGGCGGGGGTGCGCGAGGGGCCGGCCGAGCGCGCGGGGCACGAGCGCGTACCCGAGCCCCATGATGAAGAAGGTGGTGAACACCAGGGCCATCAGCGTGCCGTGCGCGGTCACCGACAGGTAGTAGATGCGCGCGGAGCGGAACGGCAGGTCGAGGTTGGCGCGCGACAGCGCCTGCATCAGCGCCATGCACGCGGCGACGCCGAAGGCGGCCACCGCGACCCCGATGTTCGCGAGCGCCAGCCGATCGAGGCGCTTCATCGGGCCACCCCGGCCGGCGATGGTGCCGCGCCCGGCGCCGGATCCACGATCACCTTGCCCTGCATGGTGTGGTGCCCGGTGCCGCAGTACTCGTTGCAGACCACCAGCCGCTCGCCCGGCGTCGTGAACGTGTAGGTGAACTGCGAGACGTAGCCCGGGACGACCATCGTGTTGGCGTTCGTGCCGGCGATCTCGAAGCCGTGGGTCACGTCCATGCTGGTGATGCGGAAGGTCACCGGCCGGCCGACCGGGACGTGGACCTCGTTGGGCAGGAAGGCGAACGTCATCGCCACCATCACGACCTGCACGCTGCCGTCGGGCCGCGTCGTGACGCCGGGCGCGCTGAAGCGCGCGTCCTGCATCACCGCGGTCGGGTCGATCGTCTCGACGTGGCTGGGCGGCCGCACCGCGTACGCGAAGGTCGAGACGCCGATCGCGACCAGGAACACGACCACGATCGCCGCCGCTCCCCACATCCACAGCCGCTCGTACAGGTCCACGTTCATGGCGTCACCGCCCCGCGCGGCGTGAACAGCAGGTAGTAGAATGCGAGCCAGCCGAGCAGGAACAGCAGGCCGTAGATCCCCACCACGGCCAGTGTACCCCTCGGGTGCTGCCCGCCTCCCTCCGGCATCTCGCTCATCGCGTTCCTCCCCCCCGGGTCATCGGCGAGCGAGGCGCGCGATGCGCTCGCGCGTCTCTGGCATGGCGCCGTCAGACGAATGGCAAGCCTGGCAAAGGAGTTGCTGTGATTCGGCTTTGCAGAATCTACGGAATATCCCGTTGAGCGCCAGCAGCTTAGCGCGCTGTTACCGAGTGTTTCTCTTGCATTTCTTCCAGCTCGTCCAGGGAGCGCGGCCAGTCGTCCTTCAGCAGGCGCGAGAGCGCACGGTCGGCCAGCAGGCGGCCCCCGGTCTGGCAGCGGGCGCAGTAGTTGGTCTCGTTGTCGGCGTAGCGGATGCGTTGGACCGGCTGCCCGCACACCGGGCACGGCTGGCGGAACCGCCCGTGCACGGCCATGCCGTCGCGGAACGCCGTGACCTTCGCCGGGAAGGCCTCGCCGGTCTCGCGCCGCAGCCGCTCCGTCCACTCGACGAGCGTCGCCCGCGCGGCGTCGAACAGCCGTGCCGCCTGCTCGTCGCTCAGGCGGGACGTGAGCAGCATCGGCGAGAGCCGGGCGCGGTGGAGGATCTCGTCGGAGTACGCGTTGCCGATGCCGCTGATGAGCCGCGGGTCGGCGAGGGCCCGCTTGACGGTGTGGTTCTCCGAGCGCAGCCGGGCGGCGAACGCCTCCGCGCTCGCCGCGAGCACCTCCAGGCCGCCTCGGTCGAAGCCGGCCAGCGCGTCCTCGCCGCGCACGAGGTGGACCGAGGCGCGGCGCTTGGTACCCGCCTCCGTGAGGAGCAGCGTGCCGGAGTCGAAGGTGAACGCCGCCAGGGTCGAGCGCCGCGCCGTGGCGGGGCGGAGCGCGTGCCACTGCAGCCGTCCGGCGATCATCAGGTGGATCACCACGAACAGCCGGTCCTCGAGCCCGAGGACGATGCGCTTGCCGAGACGCCGCAGCTCCGTCACCCGCCTGCCGTGGCAAGCCTCCAGCGGCGGGTCCACGCTGCGCAGCACGAACGGGCTCGCCACCTCCACGCGCTCGAGCACGTGACCCTGCACGCGCGTCCCGAGCGCCTCGAGGTACACGGTGATGTCGGGCAGCTCCGGCACGGTGCGGAAGTTACCGTGGAACATCCGGCCGCGCCGCCGCGCCGCGTGACCTCGCGGCCCCGTCCGGTGTCAGAGAGGAGTACCTCACGGGAGCGTGCACCATGCGCATCACCACAGCGGCCGCCGCCGTTGCTCTCTGGCTCGTGCCGGCGGCCCTCGCGGCTCAGGCACCGGTTCGCCTCGGCGGGCAGCTCAGCTTCGCCGAGAACACCGACGCGGGCCTCGGCCTCCGGCTCGAGGCGCCCCTCGCGCCGTTCTGGACCCGCGACCTGCGCCTGAACCTGGCGTTCGACTACTTCTTCCCGGATTCCCCGCTCAACTACTGGGAGCTCAACGGCGACCTGGCGTGGGGGCTGCCGCTCAGCGGCTCACGGCTCGCCGTCTACCTGGGCGGGGGCCTCAACCTCGCGCACAGCGGTGTCAGCCGCGTGCCGGGCTCGGGCGTGACGGACCTCGGCGTCAACCTGCTCGTCGGGTTGCGCATCCCCACCGCCACGAGGCTGACGCCCTACGTCGAGCTGCGGCCGGAGCTCGGCGGGGGCGACCGGCTCGTGCTCACCACGGGGGTCCTCTTCTAGCGCGCTCGGCCAGCGTGCGCGCGCGAGCGCCCACCGCGTCCTGGGCCGGAGTCGGCGATCACTCGACCCGGATCGTCACCTCGGCCTCGCGGCCGGAGGCTCCCACTGCGCGGATCGCGTGGGTGCCGGAGCGCAGGCGCCACCGGGTGACGTCGACGGGACGTCCGTCCACGGTCCAGCGCACCGGACCGTCGTCCGGCCGCCCGACGGCGCGCAGCGCGACGGTGGCGTAGCGGGGGTCGGTCCCCGGGGGAACCGCGTACCGGTCGCCGTCTAGCGGCGAGACGATCCGGAAGCCGCTGTCCGCCGCCGCGAGCGCCGCCACGCCCCTGCCGCCGGGCGCATCGGCCGGCCGGCTCAGGCCCTCCTCGGCGACCCACGCCGCGTACGCGGCGGGCCACGCGACCGTTCCGTCGGGCCGGTGCCAGTCGCAACCGGCGACCGGCCCGGTGCCCGGCAGGACCCACTCGTCCAGCGCCGGGCAGTGGCGGGTCGCCCGCAGGCCCGAGAGGCGGCACACGGCCACGCGGACGGCCCCATAGGCCGCGGGGGTCGGCGGCACCCCCGGCTCGTACCGCTTGGCGACGTCGAGGATGGCGCGGTGGAGCAGGGGACCGGCTCCGGTCACGCCGCTCACCTGGCGCATCGGCCGGCCGGTGAAGTTGCCCGCCCACACCGCGACGGTGAAACCCCGCGTGACGCCCACCGCCCAGTTGTCCGTGAAATGGTGGCTGGTGCCGGTCTTGACCGCGACGGGGAACGCGAAGTCGAACGGCGTGTCGAGGCCGAAGCCCGGCGCTCGCGCGAGCGGATCGCGCAGGACGTCGAGCACCAGTGCGGCGGCGCCCGGCGAGACGACCCGGCGCTCGGGCGGCGTCCCGGCGGGACCCGGCCCGGTGCCGACGCCCCAGCGGACCGGGCTCCACTCGCCGTCGTTGGCCAGGGCGCGGAACGCATTGGCCATCTCGAGCAGGGTTACGTCGCCGTTGCCCAGCGCGAGGCCGAGGCCGTAGTAGTCGGCCGTGCGCGACAGGCTCGCGAAGCCGGCGCGGTGCAGCACGCCGAGGAGGCTGCCGACGCCCAGCCGGTCGGTCAGCTCGATGGCGGGGACGTTGAACGAGCTGGCCAGCGCCTCGCGGGCGCGCACCGGGCCGTGGAACCGGCGGTCGTAGTTGCGCGGCTGGTACGGCCCGGTCGCGGTCTGGTAGGTGTGGAGGACGTCGGGCAGCACCGTCGCGGGCGACAGCCCGCGGTCGAAGGCGAGGGCATAGAGGAACGGCTTCAGGGCCGAGCCCGGCTGCCGCGGAGAGACGACCATGTCCACCTGTCCCGCGCTGTCCGCCCAGAAGTCGGGGGAGCCCACCCAGGCGAGCACGTCGCCGCTCGCGTTGTCGAGCACGACGGCCGCCGCGTGGCGGACGCCGCGGTCCCGGAGCAGCGCGACCGTGTGCCGCACCTCCGCCTCCAGCTCGGTCTGAAGCGGGAGGTCGAGCGAGGTGCGCCACGTGCCGGCCAGGGCGACGCCCGAGTCCTCGGCCCACTGCAGCACGCGGCTGGTGAAGTGCGGCGCGAGGAACGCCGGGTCGCCGCGGGTGGCGACGACCGGCTCCGCCCGGGCGCGGGCCGCGTCGGCGGCGGTCACGTAGCCCAGCTCCAGCATGCGCCGCAGCGCGAGCGCTCGCCGCGCGCGGGCGCGGTCGGGGGCGACGAAGGGATTGTCGGCCGCCGGCGCGCTGGCCAATCCGGCGAGCAGGGCCGCCTGGCCGGGCGAGAGGCGGGTGGCCGAGGCGCCGAAGTACAGCGCCGCGGCAGCGTCGACGCCAAGGGCTCCCTGTCCGAGCGGCACGCGGTCGAGGTACTGCTCCAGGATCTGCTGCTTGGTCAGGTGGCGCTCGAGCCGCAGCGCCCACAGCGCCTGCGCGAGCTTGCCTCCGATGCCGTGGCTCGTGGGCACGAGCAGCCGCGCCAGCTGCATGGTGATCGTCGAAGCGCCGGAGACGACCCGGCCGCCGCCGAGGTCCTGCGCCAGCGCGCGCGCCGCGGCTCGCAGGTCCACGCCGGCGTGCGCGTAGAAGCGGCGGTCTTCGAGCGCCACGAAGGCCTGGATGAGCTGCGGGTCCACGTCGCCCAGCGCGAGCCAGCGGGTGCGGCTGCCGTCCGCGGCCCGGGTGGTCCTGAGCGGCAGCCCGTGCCGGTCCTCGATGGTGAGGCTGGCCACCTGGGGAGGCGCGGTGAGCCCCGCCGGCGGCGGCACCGCGATCCAGGCGAGCACGGTCGCGAGGCCGGCGGCGGCCACACCGGCCGCCCCGAGGAGGGTCCTCCGCGCCGTCACGGCGACTTCGGGGTCACCGTGAAGACGCCGCCGTCGCTCCGCCCCTGGACGGCGGGGTTGTACATCTCCTCGGCGTGCGCGGGCGGGCGGACGAACACGCCCGGCGTCGTGGCGCGGGCCACGTAGGTCGCCGTGTAGGTGCCGCGCCACAGATAGGTCGCGACGTACACCACCCGGTCGTCGCGCAGCTCGCGGTGGTCGAACGGCGACCACCACCCGGCGTCCCAGCTCCCGTAGTACCAGTCGTAGAGGTAGCCGCCCTGCTCCTGTGGCTCCTCCTCCTCCTCGCCTTCCGGGGCGGCGGGCTCAGCGTTGGCTCCGGGACCGGGGAGGCCGGCCGTCCGGAGGCTCAGGTCCACCGCCTCGAGGCCGGCGGGCAGCGGATCCTCGAGGGCGAGGAAGCGGCGCTCGGCGGGCAACGTGATGCGCAGCCGCACCCGGACCAGCGCGCCCTCCGGTGCGCGGACGATCGGCTGGCCGGTCGCGTAGTCCTCGTACCACCGCTCGACCGCGATGCCCTGCTGGTCGGGGTTCACGGGGCGCTGCTTCGGTACCTCCGAGACGGTCACGTAGTAGAAGAGGGGCGCGGTGCTGTCGGCGCCCGGCGCGGCGAGGTCGAGCGAGAGGCGCTTGGTGCCGTTGGGCCCGTCGGCCAGCAGGCCCGCGAGGTTGCGCGAGATCGCGGCCGGAGCCCCGCTCCCGCCGTCGGAGTGATAGACGACGGTGCCGCCGGGCCCCGAGACCGTGAAGCCGCGCTCCGCCGCCCGCTGCTGCCGCGCGCTGAAGTCGGCGAGGGCCTCGACCGCGGCGCCGTAGTCCTGGGTGTTCCACCACGATCCGCTCGCCGCGCGGCCCTGCTCGACGACCGTCTCGACCAGCGGGCCCACCAGCGGGCTCGCCGAGTCCACCGCGAGCGTCGCGGAGAGGAGGCGGGCCGCCGGGCGGCGCGGCGACCAGAAGTAGAAGGAGCGCCGCGTGGAATCCGAGAGCACGGCGCGCCGGCCCTCGATCCTGACGGCCGCCCAGATCGGCGCGAGCAGGGTGCGCGCCGCGTCCACGGCGCCGCGCCGTGCCACGATCTCCGCCAGCCGCACGCGGTCCTCCCACGCAAGCTGCGGCGCGACGCGCAGCAACTCGTTCTCGGCGGCCACGTCGGGGTGGCCGAGCCGGCTGAGGTAGTCGGCCGCGGCCACGTTCTCCGCGAGGCGGATGCGCAGGTCCGTGAACCAGCGGAACAGGGGTCCCACCGGCCGCTGCTTCTGGTGGAGCGTGCGCTGCAGGTAGGTGGCCAGGGCAGCGACGACCGTGTCGCGCACGCTCACGCCGGCGCGGCGGGCGGCGAGCAGGGCCTCGCCCGCGTAGGCGCTGAGCCAGGGCGTGGTCCAGTCGTCCGCGGACCACAGGCCGATGCCGCCGTCGGCACGCTGGCGGCGGCTCAGGGTCGCGACCCCTTCCGCGATCTGCGGCAGCGCGTTGGGGGGCGCGTAGCCGCTCGGGCCCGCGGCGCCGCCGGCGCGCACCAGGGCGACCACGGCCAGCAGCTCGTCCGCGACCTGCTCGGAGCAGTCGTAGGGGTACACGGAGAGCCAGCGGTACATCCCGCCGATGACCGCGAGCGGCGTGGTGCCGAGACCGACGGCGAGCTGGGAGCGCTCGGGGTCGATGTCGCCCGGCAGCGCCAGCTCGGCGGTGGCCCGGCTCTGCAGCACGCCCGAGACGGTGTGCGCCCGGGGCGCGTGGGACGGGCGGACGGGCAGCCGGGTGAGCACCGCGTCGGAGTCGCCGCCCCCCGCGACGTCGAAGCGGAAGACGGCCGTATCGGTGGTGGTGTCGCGGAAGGCGAACCGCACCTCGGTGCCGCGGCCGGCCGCGAGGGTCGCGGTCTTGACGGACGAGTCGCCGAGCGCGGTGCCCCGCGCGCGGGCCGTGACGGTCACGGTCGGCGTCAGGCCGCCGCGCTGGTTCACGACCACGCCCGCGACGAAGTCGTCGTCGCGGCGGAGGAACCGCGGCAGGGCCGGCCGCGCCAGCAGCGGGCGCGTCACCAGGAGGCTCGACTCGCCGCTCCCGTACCGGTCGCCCGCGGTGACGGCGACCGCCATCACGCGGAAGGTGGTGAGGTTGTCGGGCAGTTTCGCGGCGGCCACCGCGTCGCCCGCGGAGTCGGTCACGACCGTGCCGAGGAAGAACGCGGTGGAGGCGAAGCGCGAGCGCAGCACGTCGCCGGCCTCGAGGCCGCCCCCGCCGCCGGGCGACTGGTCGCCCTTGATCGAGATCCCCTCCGAATCGAGCACCTGGGCCGCGACCGAGACGAGGTCGGAGGCGAGGTGCATCGCCACGCCGCGCGGCTGGTAGATGAGCGCGACGGGGTCCGGCGTGCGGTAGCCGGTGAGGGACAGGACGCCCTCGTCCACCGCCCACAGCGTGACCTCGCTCCGCCGTCCGGTGCCGCCCGAATCGCGCACGTGGAGCCGTACCCGCGCGCTGTCGCCCGGCCGGTACTCGGCGGCCAGCGGCCGGACCTCGACCGCGAGCCGCTTGACGCGCGGCGTCACCACCAGCTGCGCGTAGCCCACCCGGATCGTGGGGCGCCCGGGGTCGCCGATGCTGCCGCCCGGGCCGGTGCGGCCGCGGGCCACCACGATGGACACGAACGCGTTGGGGACGTACGCCTCGGTGAGCGGGAGCTTGAGCGAGGTCGACCCCGACACGATCCGGATCCGCCGCTGCTGGATGATCCCCTCGCGCTCCACCGTGACCCAGGCCTCCGCGTCGGTGAACGGCGAGGCGAACAGGACCGTGGCGGTGTCGCCCACGTCGTAGCGGGTGCGGTCGGGGATCACGTCCATCTTGAACTGCGTCTCGTCGCCCCACGGCACCCACCCCGCGCCGGTGGCCCAGCGGTAGAAGGTGGTGGACGCCGCGCGGCCCGCGCCGTCGGCGGCGCGGAACCCGATCACGTACGAGCCTCCCTGCGCGGGCGTGAACCGGCAGGGCACCGAGTCGGCCGCGGTCACGAGGTCGCAGCGGGCGACGGTGTCGGGCACCCACTCGCCGACCTGCTCGTCGAGGCCTTCGCGCTCCCGCTGCACCCGATGCCACTCGCGCCGCACGATGGTGCCGTGCACCGCCACGCCGGGGACGCGCCGGCCGTCCGGCGCGACCGCGGCCACGGCGATCGCCACCGGCTGGCCGGCCGTCCAGAAGTACTCGTCCCCCAGCGGCCGGGCCGCGACGTAGAACGCCGCCGGGTGCACGGTGCTCGTCGCCGTCGCCGTGACGGTCTGGCGGTTCACGTCGGTCACCGTCGCGGCGATGGCGACGCGGGAGCCGCGGCCCTTCTGCGCCTCGCCCGCCGGCACGCGCAGCGCCAGGTGCCCGGTCGCATCGAGGGTGTCGGTGCCGCTCGCCACCACGCGGGCGGTCGGCTCCTCCTCCTCGTCCTCCCACCACCACCCGGACTCGCCCAGGTACCAGCCGTCGGTGCCGGGGATGTCGAGCGCCCACGGGTTCAGCGGCGACTGCCGCACCTCCCAGCTCACCGCGGCGCGCGCCATCGGCGCGCCGAACAGGTAGCGGGCCTCGACGGTGCCGGAGAGCGTGTCGCCGGCGAAGTGCGGGCCGGTGTCCGCCGCGACGCTCACCAGGAACTCGGGCGGGCGGTACTCCGCCACGCGGTAGTACGCGGTCGCCAGCTCGGTCCATTCGCCGTCCCGCTTGAGCCCGACGCCCACCCGGTAGGTCCCGAGCGGCAGATCGGCCGCGACGCCGAGCGTCTGCTCGGCGGTGCCGAACGCGGACACGGCCACGGTCGTATCGCGGAGGGTCCCGTCCTCCCGGTCGTAGAACACCCAGTGCAGCGAGTCGCCGCGGCTCGGGACCCGGAGCGCGCCGAGGCTGCCGGTGCGCACGATGGCCTTGGCGTGGACCGTCTCGCCGGGCCGGTAGATGCCGCGCTCGGTGAAGACCGCCGCGGCGGCGGGGATCCGGGCGCGCGGATCGGCCGCGGCGACGTTGAAGCGCCAGGGGCTCAGCTCCCACGCGTAGCTGGTGAGCGGGACGACGGCGCGGTCGCTCGCCAGCGTCACGGCGACGTAGCCGTCGAAGCCGGCGCCGAACCGCCGGGCCTGCTCGGTGCCCGAGGTGTCGGGCGGCAGGGCGGTGAACCGGACGAGGCCCTGCAGGTCGGTGGTGCCGGTCGCGCGCACGCGGCCCCGCCGGTCGTACAGCGTCACCGTGGCGCGCGGGCAGGCAAGGCCGTCGTGCACCGTCGTGACCCACACCACCGCCTCCTCGGCGCCGATCCGGACCGCGACGCCGAGGTCCGTGACCTGCACCAGGGCGAGCTGGCGGCGCGCCGCCGAGCTGTCGTCGCGCGAGCGCGCGACGCGCATCAGGGCGAGGGTCGGCGCGTCGGGGCGCGCGGCGTTGTACGCCGGCATCTTCACCGCGCTCACCAGCGGCGCGTCGCGGGGTCCGGTCACGGCCACGGCGCGCGTCGTGGCCCCGGCCGCGACCGCGGTCCACGCGTCCGCCAGGTTCCACTCGGGCGTGGCGAGCACCCGGGCCTCGAGGCTCGGCGGGACCGGGGCCAGCGTCACGAACAGGGTGTCGGTGTTGACGTGCTTGACCGCGACGGTGCGGAAGCCCTGCCGCTCGACCAGCATCGAGCCGGTCGGATAGTCGAGCGACGGCGCGTACCCCGTGGTGGTGAGCGTCAGCACCTGGCGGTGCGGCAGCCGCTGGCCGAACACGTCCCGCAGCGTGGAATCCACGGTGACGGTGTAGCCGGTGCGGGCCCGGAGCGGCGCCTCCAGGACCCACTCCGCCTGCTCGGCGGTGGTGTCGGACAGCGTGAACGGCGTGGTCGCGCTCAGCGCCACGGCGCGCCGCACCTCCGACCCGCGCACCGGGGTGCTGAACCGCAGGACCACGTAGCCCGCGGGGCAGTCGGGCCCGCCGGTGCAGCCCACCGTGGCGCCGAGCGGCCCGTAGGTGGCGAAGCTCCAGCGGTGACTCGGCGCGGCGCTGGTCGAGTCCAGGCTCCCGGGCGCGACGAGGCGGCCCGAGCAGCTGCCGGGGAGCGCGCGCTCCGGCACCAGCCGGATCACGCGCCGCAGCGCCTGGGTCGGAACGGAGCGGTCGTAGCCGCCCGCGTAGCGGTAGCGCTCGTCCTTGTCGCCGATCGGCCGCTGGGTGACGGCGTTGAGGTGGACGACGGTCGGCGCGTTGCAGGTGTTGTCGAGCTCCAGGTAGGCGAGCCGGCTCGCCAGCCCGACGTCGGCCGGTCCGCTGACCACCAGCTCGAACTGCGCGTCCGGCCGCAGGTAGCGGCTGCCCCACGGCGCGTCCGCGGGGCCTCCGGTCAGCACCCGCGGGCCCCCGACGCGGAACGTGAATCGGTACGCCTGCGCCAGCCGGCTGCCGTCCATCGCCTGGAAGCTGGGCGCGATCGTCACGGCGTAGCTCGAGCCGGCCGCGAGTGGCGCGGCGGGCGTGAAGCGCAGCGTGATCGGGTCACGCCACTCCACCTTGCCGTCCACGGGCGGCGCGATCGTGAAGATCGTGCGCGGGTCCACCGTGCCGTCGAGCGAGCCGGCCACCGGGCGGTCGAACGTCACGGTGACGACCGCGGTGGGCTCGGCGGACCCCGTGGGCGCGACCCGGATGACGTGGAGGGACTGCGGTTGCGATGCCGCCAGGCCGCTCATCGCGACGGCGGCGGCCAGCAGGGGAGCGCGCATGGTCGGGTTCCCGGTTGGGGCTCTCGATGCCCGGAATGTCGGTGTGGCTCGCCCACCAATATGGCGCGCCGGCCCGGCAGGCACGACCCGGGCGGGGGTCGCCCGGTCAGTCGCCGCGCTTGAAGCGGAGCAGCTCGCGCCGCTCCTTCTTCGATGGCTTGCCTTCGCCCAGGGTGAAGGCATGGGCCGCGAGCCGGTGCTGCTCGGCGAGGTGGAGGCGGCGCGCCCTGCCCTCCGGATCCTCCGCATAGAGCTGCGCCGCCGCGGCCGCCGGGCCGCGCCGGGCCGATACGGCGAGCACCGTGACCAGGTGCTCGTACGGACCGAGCCGGACGCGAATCACGTCGCCCGGCCGCACGGTCTTGGCGTGCCGGGCGCGCGCGCCGTTCACCTGGACCCGGCCGCCGGCGATGGCCTCGGCCGCGAGGCCCCGGGTCTTGAAGAACCGCGCGGCCCACAGCCACTTGTCCACCCGGAGCGGCTCGGCGGCATCGGCGCCCGGGGCGGCGCGCGCGGGCACCGTGGCTAGCGGCTCCCGGCCGGCTTGAGCCCGAGGGCCGCGTTGATCCAGCGCACCAGCGGCAGCATCACGGCGAAGTCGTCGGCGAGGACCGCGGGGAGCCGGGCGCTGGTGATCTGCGCGTCGGAGAACGGACGGCTCACGGTGAACGTCCGGTAGCGCAGCCACCGGGCCGCCGGGTGGTCCGGCGCGTAGCCCCGCGGCACGCGCGCCAGCATCGCGTCGCTGTCCAGCTCGCGGAAGCGGCGCCGCAGCGCCGGCGCGGCCACGATCCGCGCGAACGCCGCCGGCTTGGCGGCCAGCGCGTCGCGGATCTTGTCGAGCGGCCCCTTGGCCGGCATCCAGATCCCGCCGGCGTCGAGCGATTCGCCCGGCTGGACGTGGAAGTAGAAGCCCGCGCCGCCGCCGTGGGCCTCCTGGCCGACCCGGTGGCTGGCGTCGCGGTGGTAGAACCAGCACGCCGCGTGGGTCTTGTAGGGCGACTTGTCCGTCGAGAACCGCACGTCCCGGTAGATGCGGAACAGGCTGCGCTTCGGATCGCCGACCATCTCGGGGGCGAGCCGCGCGAGCTGCACGTCCATCTCCTCGACGAAGTCCCGCATCGGGAACAGGACCGACGTCTCGTAGTCGCGGCGGTGCGCCTCGAACCAGTCGCGGCGGTTGTTGCGGGCCAGGCCGCGCAGGAACCGCAGGCTGGCGGCGGTGAAGCAGCTCGACGTGGGGGGCATGGGCGCATTATCGGCGCCGCGCTCCCCGCTGTCCAGATGCCCGGGTTGTGCGGCACGCTCGATGCAGCGGTACCTTACCCGGGCGCGCAGGCCAACCGGACGCGGGAGAGGAATCGGCTCGTGATCGTGATCGGGGCGGGGCAGCCGCTGGCCATCGGGGACGTGGTGCGCGTGGCGCGGGGCGGCGAGCCGGTCGGGCTCGCTCCCGAGGCGCTCGAGCGCATCCGGGCCTGCCGGGCGATGCTGGAGCGGAAGGTCGCGGCGCACGAGACGATGTACGGCGTCAACACCGGTATCGGTGAGCTGTCGGAGGTACGGCTGGACGACGCGCAGGTCCAGCAGTTCCAGCGGTTCCTCATCTACAACCACGCCGCGGGCATCGGCGAGCCCGCGCCCGTCGAGCACGTGCGGGCCGCCATGGTCTCCCGCGTCGCGGTGCACGCCCGCGGCTACTCCGCCTGCCGTCCCGAAATCCCGCTCACCTACGTGGCCATGCTGAACGCCGGACTCACTCCCATCGCCTGCGAGAAGGGCAGCGTCGGCGCGTGCGGCGACCTGGCGCCGATGAGCCAGATCGCGCTGTCGCTGATGGGCGAGGGCGAGTGCTTCTACGGAGGCGAGCGGATGCCCACCCGCGCGGCGATGGACCGGGCGGGGATCGCCGTCCCCGGCCTCCGGGCGCGCGACGGCCTGGCGGCCATCAACGGGTCGAACCTGATCACCGGGATGGGGTGCCTGATCCTCCACGACGTGGAGCGGTGGATCAAGCAGGCCGAGATCGCCGCGGCGATGAGCATCGAGGCGCTGCTCGGCAACCTCAAGCCGTACCAGCCGCGGCTCCACGAGCTGCGCGGGTTCGGCGGCGCCCAGACCTGCGCGGCCAATCTCCGGAAGCTGATGGACGGGTCCGACCTGGTGACCGGCAAGCTCAAGGTCAAGGTCCAGGACGCGTACTCGATGCGGTCCACGCCGCAGGTGGTCGGCGCGCTGCGCGACCTGATGGCCTACGCCCGGCGGCAGGTCGAGACCGAGCTGAACGGGGTGGCCGACAACCCGATCTTCGTGGCTGACGAGGACCGGGTCCTGACCGGGGCCAATTTCCAGGGCACCCCGGTGTCGCTGCCGCTGGACATGGTGGGGGCGGGCGTCACGATGGTGAGCGTCCTGTCCGAGCGGCGGCTCAACCGGCTCCTCAATCCCGCCCTGTCGGTGGGGCTTCCCGCCTTCCTCACCAGGGGCGCGGGCATGTTCTCCGGGCACATGCTGTCGCAGTACACGGCCGACATGCTGATCGTGGAGCAGCGCACCCTTTCGGCGCCCGCCTCGATCCAGTCCATTCCGGCGGCCGCCGACCAGGAGGACTTCGTCTCGATGGGGATGAACGCGGCCCTGAAGACGAAGCAGATCCTCGCCAACGCCTACGGCGTGCTGGGCATCGAGCTGATCGCGGCGGCGCAGGCGCTCGACTTCCGGGAGTTCACGCCCGGCCGGGGCGTGCGCGCGGCGCACGCCGCGGTGCGCCGGGTGGTGGCGCACCTCGACGAGGATCGCCCGCTGTACAAGGACCACAACCTGATGGCCGCCGCCGTCGAGCGCGGCGAGGTGCTGGAGGCGGTCGAGCGGGAGATCGGCGGGCTCGGCGGCTCCTGGTAGCGGTGACCGGGATGCGACGCTGACGGCCGAGGCTTCGTTCGGCAGCGAGGCCGGCGCGCGGCTCCGGCAGCTGCGGCGGTTCGCGCACTGGCTGGATGACGGCATCCGGCTGCCGTGGACGGGGCTGCGCGTGGGGCTGGACCCGATCCTCGGGTTGGTGCCCGGCATCGGCGACGCGGCGGGGGCGATCCTGGGCGCCTGGATCGTGGTGGAGGCCGTCCGGCTGCGGGCATCCCGCGCCACGCTGGTGCGGATGTGCTTCAACATCGCCGTCGATGCGCTGGTGGGGACGATCCCGGTACTCGGCGACGTCTTCGACGTCGTCTGGAAGGCGAACCTCGGCAACGTCGCGCTGCTCGAGCGCCACCTGGCCGACCCGGCCCGGGCGGCCAGAGCGGATCGGCGCCTCGTGGCCCTCCTGTGCGCGGCCGTGCTCCTGCTCTGCGGTGCGCTCGCCGCGGCCGGCGTCGTCCTGGTGACCGTGCTGATCCGCGCCCTGGCCGGGCGCTAGCGGCGGCGCCGCGACCGGCCGCCGGCCATGAGCATCGAGCCGCCGGCTCGCACGTCGAACCTCACCACGAGGCGACCAGCCATGCGTCTACCACGATTCGGCACCTTGCGGCTCACCGGGTTGGCGATCGTCCTCGGCCTCGGCGTCGTGCTCGGCCTGACGCTGTCCCGCGGCGCCAGCCTCCTGCTGCATCCCGGCCGCACGACCATCGATCAGTCCGTCGTGGTCGAGCGGCTGGAGACCGTCGCCAAGCTCATCACCACCGAGGCGATGGTCCGCGACGTCGTCACCTACGAGAACACGTGGCTGGGCTCGACCAAGCGATCCCTGGTGATCGTCACCGGCAAGACGCTGGTCGGGTTCGACCTGCGGATCCGGCCGAAAGTCAGCATCCGGCAGAGCGACCGGCACATCACGCTGGTCTTCCCGCATGCCCGCCTGCTCGGCGTGGACATCGTGGACCTGCGCACCTACGACGAGAGCCGCGGCCTGTGGAACCCGTTCCACCCGGCCGACCGCGACACCATCTTCCAGTTGGCCCGCCGGCAGCTGGCGCTGGCCGCGGCGGACCTGGCCGTGGTCCAGCACGCCGAGCAGGGGGCGAGGCAGCTGCTGGCCGGTCTGTTTGCTCCGGAGGGGTATTCGGTCGAGGTCGCCTTCGAGCCGCCCGCGCAGGTGGCGCCGCAGTAGCGCATCGGGAGCGGCCGCGTGACCGCCCTCGTGGGTGGCGGTGCGCGCCGGGCGGTCGGGCGGGAGGCCGGGCTCGGCGGCTCCACGGAGCCGCCCGAGCCCTCAGATCGTCAGCTGGGCGCTGTCGCTTCCGCCGGCCGAGCGCCGCCAGCCGGGCCGCGGCCGGATCTGCACCGGCTCCTTCACCACGGCCGTCGGAGCCGCCACGGTGGTGCTCTTGAGGTAGGCCAGGTGGTCGTGCTCGAGGGCGCCCTCGGGCAGCAGGCCGTACAGCGGGCCGAGATTGGCCTGGATCCGGCTCCGATAGTGCTCGGGCAGCCGGTCGCTCTCCCCGTTCATGAACCGCTGCACCGACCGGTCGTTGTCCATGAGGTCCCGGACGCCGGAGTGGTAGCGGGTCCGGCCCGACCAGGAGAACGATTCCACCAGCTTGATCCAGCGCGCGGCGCCGCGGGTCGTGGCGAACCGGTACGCGACCCCCTTGAGCGACATCGAGTGCCGGCTCAGCGCCACGACGTGATCGTAGAACTCCGGCCACGAGTAGTTCTTGGGCCGCACGTTCATCGCCTGGTGGCTGTCGAGGAACTGGAAGGGGAACGGCAGCACGCGGCCCGTGCGCTGGTAGTCCAGGTTGAGCGGCGCCGCGCGTCCGTACGCGGTCAACAGCGAGTAGGCCGCGAACACGCCGGGCGAGCGGTCGAGGAACCGCTTGGTCAGCTCGAAGGGCTCGGGACCCTGCTCGATGTCCAGACCGAACACGAAGTTGGTGCGCACGTAGGGGACGTAGCGCAGGATCATGTTGATCTGGTCCGACACCTGCCGGACCTTCTCCTCGCCGGTGAGCCGCGTCTTCGACTTGTTGCCGTGGTCGAACCACGACTCGACACCGGGGAGCAGCGCCTGGAAGCCGTTGCGCTTCATGCGCACCAGGTGCGGCTCGGAGAGAAGCGACAGGCTGCTCTCGGCGATGTGACGCATCCGCCCCGGCGGCACGGCGTCCTCGATCACGTCCATGAACTCGTCGAACCGCACGCCGAAGTTGGGGTCGTGCCAGCCCACGATCGGCCGGCGCATCTTGCGCTGGACGAAGCGCAGGTCCTCGCCCAGCTGTGCGTAGCTCAGCGGCTGGTAGTCCACCGTCGAGTCGATGCAGAAGCTGCAGGTGTACGGGCACCCCAGGCTGCCGATCATCGGGACGATCTTGACCGTCGGCGCCTTGGCCATCGCCGCTTCGGCGAACCGCCACCGCTCGGCCAGCGGCGGCATCTCCAGCGGCTGGCGCGCCGCCGCCAGGTGGCGCCCGATGGGACGGTGCGGGGCACACTCCCGCAGCACCTCGTCCAGGACGGCGCGGTCGGTGAAGCCGAGGACGTAGTCGAAGAAGCGGGCGGCGTCTTCCGGGTAGCAGCGCGCGTGCGGCCCGCCCAGGACGGTCACCGTCCCCCTCTGGCGGTAGTAGTTGCTCACCGCATAGGCGAACAACGCCGCCTGGGTGAAGGCGCCGACGAACAGCAGGTCGAGGTCGGGCGGCAGCTCGGCCAGCACGCTCCCGAACCCGGTGTAGCACGTGTAGCTCACCCGGTGCCCGGCTCGCTCGCACCAGGCCCCGACCACCTGGGGCATGATGCTGGCCAGGTTCCCGTTCATCACGCGCGGGAAGATGCCGTGGGTTGGAGTGTCGACGACGTCGAGAATGCCGATGTGGAGCTGGCGCATTGCCAGCCCTCCTGGTGGGCTCGAAGCGGCCTAGGAGAGAGGTCCAGTAGGCGGGTCGAGGTGTAAGATGACAACTTGGCTCCCGTTTGTCGGCGGCGCAAGGCGCGGGTTTGGGCCACGGCGGGGCGGGAGGCCGCGGCGGGCGGGGGCTGGAGGGGGTGGCCGGACCCGCCCATTGTGGAATCGTCCCGACGGCAGTAAGGTTCGTTCAGCGATTTGCGTGGCAGTTTGCACACAGTTCTGGCGACATATCAAAGGGGCTGGCCGACCGCGCCGGCCTTTTTCTATGTCGAGATCGCAGGCAACGACGGTGACTGCCGTCGGCTGCTCCGGACACAGCCTATCGTGAGGGCGGAGATCACGAACACACAAAGGAGCAGCACCGTATGAGCATCACCGGCAAAGTGAAGTGGTTCAACGACGCGAAGGGTTTCGGGTTCATCACCCCGGACAGCGGCGAGAAGGACTGCTTCGTGCATCACTCGGCGATCCAGGCTCAGGGTTTCAAGAGCCTCGCCGAGGGTGACAGGGTCGAGTTCACGGTCGTCCAGGGTCCGAAGGGTCCCGCGGCCGAGAACGTGGTCAAGCTCCCGGCGTAACTGCCGGCGCTGACCGGGCCGGGAGTGTGCCCGGCCACTCGCCCACAGCGGAGCCCCGATCCGGCGCAGGCCGGGTCGGGGCTTCGTCCGTTCGGGGGCAGAGCGCCTCTTCCGTCGGCCAGGACATCGGTGTAGTAGACTATGGAGCGGCCCCGGGGCGGCCCGGGGCACCATTCAACGACGGAGCGAGTGATGCGCCTCTCCCTGTTCCTCGGGTCGCTGTTGCCGCTGCTCGCGGCACCGTTGTCGGCACAGGACACGAAGCTGGCGGCGCTGCCGGCGGGCGATCCGCCGGCGCGCGTGGCGCGGATCAGCTCGCTCGCGGGGAACGTCGCGTTCCAGCCCTCGGGGGACACCGCCTGGAGCCAGGCGACGCTGAACTACCCGATGACCACCGGCGACCGCCTGTACGTCGATCGCGGCGGGCGCGCGGAGCTGCAGGCCGGGTCGGCGGCGGTGCGTCTCGACGAGGGCGCGGACCTCACGGTCTCGAACCTCACCGACGGGTTCTTGGAGCTGGGCCTGATGCAGGGCACGGCTCGCGTGAACGTCTACCGCCTCGACCCGGGCGACTCCGTCGAGGTGGATACGCCCCACGGCGTCCTGACGGTGCTGGCGGCGGGTGACTACCGGATCGACGCTCCGGCCGACGACACCGTGCTGGTCGTCACGGTCGCGCGCGGCAGCCTCGAGTGGACCGCGGGCGGCGTCGCCCAGGCGGTCGAGGCGGGACAGGCGATCCGCGTCACCGGGGTCAACCCGATCCGGGTCACCAACGTCGCGCCGGCCGGGCCGGACGCGTTCGACCAGTGGTGCGCGGCGCAGGAGGGCCGGCTCGCCGCCTCGCCCTCGGCGCGCTACGTGAGCCGCGACATTCCCGGCTACGCCGACCTGGACGACGCCGGCACCTGGCAGGACGACGCCGAGTACGGACCGGTCTGGTACCCGGCGGGGCTCGCGACGGACTGGGCGCCGTATCGCTACGGGCACTGGGCGTGGATCGAGCCGTGGGGCTGGACGTGGGTCGAGCGCGAGCCCTGGGGCTACGCGCCGTTCCACTACGGCCGTTGGGTGTACGCGCGCTCGCGGTGGGGTTGGCTGCCCGGGCCGGTCGTGCTCCGGCCCTACTACGCGCCGGCGCTGGTGGTGTTCGTGAGCGGATCGCAGTGGGGTGCGCAGGCGTGGTTCCCCCTGGGCCCGGGCGAGCCGTACTACCCGTGGTACCACCACGACGACGACTACCTGCGGCGGGTCAACGTCACCAACCTCCGCCACGTGACCAACGTCACGACCATCATCAACAACACCAACATCACCACCATCAACTACCGCAACCGGCAGCCGGGAACCACGGCGGTGCCGAGCTCCACGTTCCAGCGCGGACTGGGCGTCCAGCGCCGGATGATCCCGGTGCGCGCCGAGGAGATCGCACGCGCACCCATCGTCGCGCACCCCGTCGCCCTGCCGGCGGCGAGCGCCGCCGGCGGCGGAACGCCGGTGTCGAGGCCGCTGGCCATGCGCCGGCCGGTGTTCTTCACCGCGCGCCCGCCCGAGGTTCGGCTGGCCGCGCGCCCCGGTCAGCCGCTGGTGGTGCCGCGGCGCAACCAGCCCGCGGCGGGACCGGCGCCGGTGCTCATCACGCGCCACGCGCCGCCGCCGCAGGATCCCCCATTCGCCGACCGCCAGCGGGCGATGAAGCCCGACGTGGGCCGGCCGCTCGAGCCGCAGCAGATCGACAACCTGCGCGCCGGCAAGCCGGCGGGGCCGCGGCGCGACCCCGAGTACCCGCCGCATCCGGCGCCGGCGCCTGCCGCCGCGCCCCGGCCCGCACCCACGCCGGCCGCCGCCCCCAGGCCGGCCGCGGCGCCGCATGCGCCGGCGCCGAAGCCGGCACCGCGGCAGCCGGCGCCCAAGGACGATCGGCGGCGGGGGCCGGGCAACTAGCCGAGCAGGCGGTGCCGAGTACGCAGCGTTGAGGGGAGCTGCGAGACGCCGAGTTGCGAGCGGTCACGAGGTTGACGGTTAAGCGAGAAGAGAAACGGGCCCCGCGGCTCGAACGGCGGGGCCGTTCTCTTGCTCGCCTCTCCCGACTCACGACCACTCGCAACTCGGCGCCTCGCAACTCCTCTGCCACCGCGTCACCGCCCGTCTGCGCCCTCCCGAATCGGTAGTACTACGGTCGTGTATCCGTAGAAATCCGAATGGTTTAGTCTGGTTGGCGGCTTAAGCTGCGTGGACGCGCCGACGGTTGGCGGGTTCGCTCTCACCAGCTTGGAGCCACCAGATGTCCCTTCGTCCGTTCGCCTCACTGACGCTCCTCGTCCTCGTCGCGGGCGCGCTGCCCGCCGCGGCGGCCGCGCAGCAGGACACCACCGCGCGGGCCGACTCGACGCTCCGCCGTCCGGCCACGGTGCTCGATCCCATCGTCGTGACGGCCGAGCGACGGCCCACGCCCGCCTCGGACGTGACGGCGCCGGTGATCGTGGTGGACAGCGCCGCGTTGGCGCGGCGCGCGGCGCCGGACGTCGCCACGATCCTCGCCGACGTGCCGGGCCTGCAGCCCGAGGCCGTCGTCGGCTCGGGTTCGGGCATCTACCTGCAGGGCCTCGGCTCGGACCGGGTGCTGGTGCTGCTCGACGGCGCCCCGATGGCGGGGCGGCTCAACGGCGAGTTCGACCTCTCGCGCATCAGCCCGGCGGACCTCGAGCGCATCGAGATCGTCGAGGGTCCGCAGTCCACGCTGTACGGCTCCACGGCGCTCGGGGGCGTCGTGAACCTCATCACCAGCCGCGACGTGCTGCCGCGGGCGCAGTTCTCGAGCACGATGGGGAGCTTCGGGCAGCGGGACTACGAGGCGCGGCTCGGCACGCCGCTGGGCGCGAACGGGTGGATCGCGACGCTCGAGGGCGACCACCGGTCGGTGGACGCGCTGCCGGGCGCCAACCCCGGCACGCTGGGGAGCGCGGCGCGGTGGGACTTTATGGGGCGGCTGGCCGGCGCGGTCGGGAGCGCCGCGATCGACGCGCGGCTGATGACGATCGACGAGAGCCAGAAGTACACCATCGCGCCGGACCACCTCACCAGCACCAACCTGCAGTACGACGGCTTGGTCAAGCTCGCCTTCGGCGCCGAGGCCCGGACGGAGCTGCGGCTGCACGGCAGCTGGTACGATCACCGGTTCGTGGACGCCACGGATTCGGCGGGATCGCAGCCGCCGTCGTTCGACCGCGAGCGCATCGCCGACGCGGAGCTGGTGCAGCGCGGCGCGCTCGGCGCGAGCGATTGGGTGGCGGGTGCGAAGGTGGACCGCGAGTGGCTGCTCTCGGACCGCGTGTCCGGCTACGACCGCTCCGCCTCGACCGGGGCGGCTTACGCCTCGGTGGACTGGGCGCTGTCGCCCGCGCTCCACGTCACGACCGGCGCCCGGCTCACGGCCAGCCAGCTGTGGGGCGCCGACTTCTCGCCGCGCGTCGGCGCCGCCCTGCGGGCGCCGGCCGGCCTCTACCTCAAGGCCGAGGTGGCGCACGGCTTCCGGGCACCCTCGTTCGACGAGCAGTACCTGCAGCTGGTGCAGGCGCAGTTCGGCTACGCGGTGTACGGCAACGCGAGCCTCAAGCCCGAGCAGTCGTGGAACGTGACCGGCGAGGCGGGCCTGGCGCGGGCGGACGTGCACCTCTACGTGCGCGGCTTCGCCAACCGCCTGCGGGACTTCATCGAGGCGAACCAGACCGGCGACAGCAGCGGCATCCTGCTGTTCACCTACGAGAACGTGGACCGCGCCCGCACCGCGGGCGCGGAGGCGGGCGGGAGCGTGACGCGCGGCCTGGTGACGGCCGGCGCGTCGTACACGTGGCTCAGCACGCGCGACATCACCACCAACACCGACCTCCTGGGCCGGGCCGCGCACACGGCCAACGCCTCGCTCACGGTCGGCCGGGCCGGCTGGAGCGTGAACGGCGCCGCGATCTACACGGGTCAGGAGCCCGTGGCTCGCGACCAGGCGGGGGTGGTCAGCTACCAGGGGGCGTTCACGCGGTTCAACGTCAGCGGCGCCGTGCCGCTCACGCGCGGCGTGAAGTTCACGGCCGGGGCCGACGACCTGACCGACGCCAAGCCCGCGGGCGCGGCGCTCATCTGGGGCCGCCGGCTGTACGCGGCCGCGTCGGTGGGAGTGGGCTGGTGACCGGCGCCGGGGTCGGGGCGGCGGGCGGTCTCGTATCGCCCCTGGGCACGGGGCTGCCGCTGGTGGACTTCCTGCCCATCGCCACGACGTTCGTCGCGGCGACGTTTTCGGCGGCGCTGTTCCGCCGCTACCGCGAGCGCCGCACCGGGGCGCACCTCCTGTGGTGGGCGTTCGGCGTGCTGGTCTACGGCGTCGGCACGTTCACCGAGGCGGCCACGACGCTCTTCGGGTGGCACGAGGGGCTGTTCCGCGCCTGGTACGTCTCGGGCGCGCTGCTCGGCGGGGCGCCGCTCGCCCAGGGCACGGCGTACCTGCTGCTGAAGCGGAAGACGGCCGACCGGCTCACGGTGGCGCTCGTCGCGGCCGTCGCGCTCGCCGCCGTGGTCGTGTGGCGCACGCCGGTGGACTACGCGCGCGTCGAGCCGCACCACCTCACCGGGCAGGTGTTCGGGTCGCCGTGGCCGCGGGTCTTCGCGCCGTTCCTCAACACGTACGCCTTCGTGCTGCTGGTGGGTGGCGCCGCTCTTTCGGCGTGGCGGTTCAGCCGGAAGGCCGCGACGCGCCACCGGTTCATCGGCAACGTGCTGATCGCGGTGGGCGCGCTGCTGCCGGGCATCGGCGGCGCCGCGACGCGCTTCGGCCACACCGAGGTGCTGTACGTGACGGAGCTGGTCGGGCTGGTGCTGATCTACGCCGGATACCGCCTGGCGACGCTCAGAACGACAGGGGTTGGTGGCGAGGCGTCAGAAGAGTTGCCAGACGGCAAGGAGGAAGTGGTTCCAAGACGATAGTGATCGGGGGTCAGACCAGTGG
>DATJUT010000055.1 GCA_035502185.1 Gemmatimonadales bacterium | reverse complement strand
CGATTCATGCCGCGGCCGCCAGCCGGTTCACGAGCAACCTGCCCACGGCCCCGCCCCGGTGACATCTCGCCGCGCGCGCCGAGGCGCCACGCACGACCAGCCTGACTTTTCGATACCCGAGCGTCGCCTCAGGCGGGCTCCATCTCGGGCAGGTGCATAAGGCGGTTAAGCCTTACGCGGCCATCGCAAGGTTCGCGTTGGCATTTGAACAGTTCCCAGAGGTTTAGCGAGGATCCAGGAACCTCGGCACGCTGCCACCGCCCCACGATACCCGTCGAATCCTGTCGCCCCCGGGCGAACACTGAAATCTAGCCGGGCTACCCGGTGGTCGCCACGACCCGGTCGCGCCCCTGGTTCTTGGCGCGGTAGAGCGCGCGGTCGGCCGTGGACATCAGATTCTCGGGGCTGGGGATGGGCACCGGCGAGGCGGACACGCCGCACGACAGCGTCAGGGTGTGGTCCGCCCCCTGGTAACGGAACGGCCGCTGCGCCAGCAGCGACCGCAGCCGTTCCGCCACCTCCATCCCGAGCGCCAGGTCCGCGCCGGGCAGCCACACCGCGAACTCCTCGCCCCCGATGCGCGCCGCCACGTCGGCGCCCCGGAGCGCGGTCTTGAGCAGGCTCGCGAAGTGCTTGAGGGCGGCGTCGC
Organism: Gemmatimonadales bacterium; assembly: GCA_035502185.1. Lineage (NCBI taxonomy): Bacteria > Pseudomonadati > Gemmatimonadota > Gemmatimonadia > Gemmatimonadales > Gemmatimonadales bacterium. The sequence continues at coordinate 10,723 of DATJUT010000055.1, read as the reverse complement.
CGGCCGGATGCCCCAGCGTGTCGTTGATGCGCTTGAAGAAGTCCAGGTCGAGCAGGACCAGCGCCGAGCGGCCCGCATCCGCGGTGGCCATCGCCCGCTTGAGCGCCCGCCGGTTCGCCAGGCCCGTCAGCTCGTCGGTCTCCGCCTGCCGCTCCGCGATCGCCACCGCGTGCGCCGGCCCCAGGACCGGGGAGAAGCGGCGCGCCAGCTTCTCCAGCTCCTCCACCACGGTGGTCGGCGTCATCGGCGGCTCGCCCAGCGCGAGCACCGCGCCGTCCACCCGCGACCCGAACCGGAGCGGCACCGCGACCCCGCCCCTGAGCGGGCGGCGCCGGTCGCGCGGGCCGGTCTGCATCACGGTCTCGTGCGCCAGCGCGACCGTGGGCGTGGCATCGGTGATCGCCCGCCCTGCCGAGGAGTCGGGGTCCACCGGATAGCCGATGAGCCGCGGATCACATCCCGAGGACACCGCCACGATGGCGATCGGGCCGCCGTCCGCGTCCCGCATCACGACCACGCACGGCAGGCCGACCTGCTCCGACGCGCGGTCGGCGAGCACGCGGGCCAGGTGATCGAGCTTGGCGTCGGCCGGCAGGCCGGTGGAGGCGTCCGCCGCCCGCAGCGCCGACCCGGAACCGGTCGTCGGACCCGGATCCCCGGGCCGGGAACGCCGCTCGAACACCGCCACGGCCGCGGCCCACCCGCCCGCGGCGCCCAGCGCCATCCCGAACACCCACAGGGCGAGGCCGCTCACGCCGGAACGAGGACGGCGCCGCCCGCCAGGTACTCGGAGAAGATCCGCTCCACCTCGGCGAGGGTCCCGACCCGATGCAGCCGCTCGCGCAGCGCGGCCGCGCCCGGCAGGCCGCGGGCGTACCAGCCGAGGTGCTTGCGGAACTCCAGCACCGCCTTCGGCGTGTCGCCTTCCAGCGCCAGGGCGAGGCGCGCGTGCTCGAGCGCGACCTGGAACCGCTCCTCGGCCGCCGGCGGCGCCGGCACGGGACGCCCGTCGAGCAGGGCGCGCGCGTCCCGGAAGATCCACGGGTTGCCGAACGACCCGCGGGCGATCATCACGCCGGCGCACCCCGTCTGCCGGTGCATCCGCACGACGTCGTCGGCCGCATTCACGTCGCCGTTGCCGATCACCGGGATGCGAAGCGCCGCGACCACGGCCGAGATCTCGTCCCACTGCGCCGAGCCCCCGAACATCTGGGTGCGGGTGCGGGCGTGCAGGGTGAGCATCCGGGCGCCGGCGTCCTCGCACCGCCGCGCGATGCCGACCGGGTCGCGCTGCGACTCGTCCCAGCCCGAGCGGATCTTCACCGTCACCGGAAGCGGCGTCGCGGCCACGACCGCACGGATGATGCGCTGCACCAGGTCGAGGTCCTTCAGGCAGCCCGAGCCGCCGTTCCGCTTCACCACCTTCTTCACCGGGCAGCCGAAGTTGATGTCCACGTACTCCGGTGCGAACGCCTCGGTCACCAGCCTGGCCGCCTCGGCCATCGCCGCCGGCTCGGCGCCGAAGATCTGGATGCCGATCGGACGCTCGCCGGCCTCGAACGCGGCCATCCGCAGCGTGCGCTCGCTGCCGCGCCGCAGCCCCTCGGACGAGAGGAACTCGGACACCACGACGTCCGCCCCGAACCGGCGGCACAGCCGCCGGAACGGCGCCTCCGAGACGCCGGCCATCGGGGCCAGGAACAGCGGCACCCGCGCCGCGACGGGGAACGGGAAATCCATAGCGCCGCAAGCTACGCGGCCGTTCCGGAGGAGGCAACGGCGCGTTTGACCGTCTCCACGCCACCCGATACCTTTTGGACATGCTGCTACGCGAATTCCTCCGCGACGACGCGATCAACCTGTCGCTCGCCGCCCGCGGCAAGGACGACGTGCTCAAGGAGCTGATCAAGCTCCTCGGGCTCGACGAGAAGGCGGAAGGGATGCTCTACAAGATGCTCAAGCGCCGGGAGAACCTCGGCTCGACGGGCATCGGCCGCGGCATCGCCATTCCCCACTGCCGGTCGCTGGTGGTGAACCACCTGCGGCTGGCCTTCGGCCGGCGGATCGAGGGCGTCGAGTACAAGTCCATCGACGAGAAGCCCGCGCAGTTCTTCTTCCTGATCGTCGCGCCGCCGCTCGAGGTGTCCAATCAGTACCTGCCCGTCCTGGGACGGATCGCGCAGTTCGCCAAGGAGGCGGACGTGCCCGCACGGCTGGCGTCGATCAAGACACCGGCGGAATTCCTGCAGCTGGTGGAAGAGAAGGGACTGTAGACTCCGGATCAGTTGCCAGACGGCAAGGACTGAAGTGGTTCCCGGTCACGAGCGAGCGGATTGCAGACGAGTTGTCAGTACTGGCCACTGGTCTGGCCTCTTGCGACTTCCCAACTGGTAACCACTTCCTCCTGGCAACTTCGCCGTCTTGCCTCTGGTCTCACTCCCACTCGATGGTCGCTGGCGGCTTCGAACTCACGTCGTACACCACCCGATTGACGCCTTGCACCTCGTTGATGATGCGGGTCGCGATTCCCCCCAGCACCTCGTGCGGAAACTGGTACCAGTCCGCGGTCATCCCGTCCTGGCTGGTGACCGCGCGCAGGGCGACGACGTCGGCGTAGGTGCGGAAGTCGCCCATCACGCCCACGCTGCGCACCGGCAGCAGCACGGCGAACGCCTGCCAGATGTCGTCGTACAGGCCCGCGGCGCGAATCTCCTCCAGGAAGATGGCGTCGGCGTGCTGGAGCGTGGCGACCCGCGCCGCGTCCACCGGACCCAGGATCCGCACGGCGAGCCCGGGTCCGGGGAACGGGTGCCGCCGCACGATCTCCTCCGGCAGTCCCAGCTCGCGGCCGACCTCGCGCACCTCGTCCTTGAACAGCTCGCGCAGCGGCTCGATCAGGGCGAACGGCAGGTTCGGCCTGAGGCCGCCCACGTTATGGTGCGTCTTGATCGTGGCCGAGGGGCCGCCCCGCGGCGAGACCGACTCGATGACGTCGGGGTACAGCGTGCCCTGCACGAGGAACCCCACATCGCTCCCGACCTCGCGCGCCGCCTCCTCGAACACGTCGATGAACGTGTGGCCGATGCGGCGCCGCTTCTCCTCCGGCTCGGCGACGCCTGCCAGCTGGCCGAGGAAGCGCTGCGACGCGTCGACGACCCGGAGGTCCGAGTCCAGCTCCCCCCGGAAGGTGCGCTCGACCTGCTCGCGCTCCCCGCGCCGGAGCAGGCCGTGGTCCACCAGGATGCACGTCAGGCGACGGCCGATGGCTCGCTGCACCAGCGCCGCCGCCACCGCCGAGTCCACGCCCCCCGAGAGGCCGCAGATGGCCCGGCCCCGGCCCACGCGCTCGGCCACCTCGCGCACCGTGCGCTCCACGAAGTGACCGGGCGTCCAGTCCGGCGTGGCGCGGCAGATGCGGAACAGGAAGTTCTGGAGGATCTCGGCGCCGCGGCGCGTATGTGCGACCTCGGGATGGAACTGCACCCCGACGAGCGGCCGGTCGCAGTGCCGGAACGCGGCGACCGGGGTGTTGGCGCTGCGCGCCAGCACCTCCCAGCCCGCCGGCGGCACGTCCACGCGGTCGCCGTGCGACATCCACACCGGGGTGCGCGAGCCGGTGGCGAAGCCCTCGAACAGGCCCTCGCCCTTCAGGACCTCGATCTCGGCCCGCCCGTACTCGCGCTCGCCCGCCCGGCGCACCTCGCCCCCGGCGAGCTGCGCCAGCAGCTGCATCCCGTAGCAGATGCCGAGCACCGGCACCCCCAGGTCGAGCAGCGCCGGATCCACGGTGGGAGCGTCGGCGTCGTAGACGGAGCTGGGACCGCCCGAGAGGATCACGCCGACGGGGGCGAAGGCGCGGATCCACGCGGCGTCCTGGCCGGGCGGGTGGATCTCGCAGTACACGTGCGCCTCGCGCACGCGTCGCGCGATGAGCTGGGTGTATTGCGCCCCGAGATCGAGGATCAGCACCCGCTGCGTCGCGCTCACGCCCCCGCTCCGCCCGGCGGCGCCGGAAGCCGTCGGGTCGCCGCCGCGGTCGCCGTCAGTAGGCCCTCGCCCACACCGCCTCCACCACCGACGGCGCGCCGCACCACACGCACTTCGCCGGCGGCGCCGGCGAGCGGAATTCCTCGTCGGGCAACACCCGCACCGTCGCCTTGGTGGCCTCCTTGATGGCCGTCTCGCACGCGACGCTCCCGCAGAAGCCGCCGTAGGCGAACCCTCCGGGACCGGACATCATCGCCACCAGCTCGTCCTTCGACACGTTGCGGCGGGTGCTGGCCTCGCGCCGCGCGCGCGCGGCGGCGTACAGGGCCGCCTGGATCTCGTCCAGCGCGCCGCGCACCGCGTCCGCCAGGCCGGCCAGCGCGATGGGGGCCTTGCCGCCGGTGCGGCGTGCGGCGAACACCTGGCCCTTGGCCACGTCCTTCGGCCCGATCTCGAGGCGGAGCGGGACGCCCCTGCCCTCCCACTCGTAGTACTTCGCTCCCGGCTTCATGCCCTCGCGCGCGTCCAGCTCCACCCGCAGGCCCGCCGACCGCAGCGCGCCCGCTGCCTGGTCGGCCACCGCGCCCACGGCGCTCCGCTCCGCGTCGGACTTGTAGATCGGCACGATCACCACCTGCACCGGCGCGAGCCGCGGCGGGCACACGATGCCGACGTCGTCGCCGTGCGTCATCACCAGCCCGCCGATGAGGCGGGTGGAGACCCCCCACGACGTGTTCCACACGTAGTCGAGCCCGCCCTGGGCGGTCTGGTACTGGACGCCGAATGCACGCGCGAAGTTCTGCCCCAGGTGATGCGAGGTCCCGGCCTGGATGGACTTGTTGTCCTGCATCAGCGCTTCCACGGCGTAGGTGCGCACGGCCCCGGCGAACTTCTCGGTGTCGGTCTTGGCGCCCGTGATCACCGGCATCGCCATCCAGTCCTCGGCGAAGCGCCGGTACACCCCCAGCATCCGGCGCGCCTCCCGCTCCGCGTCGGCCTCGTCCACGTGCGCGGTGTGCCCCTCCTGCCACAGGAACTCGGTGGTCCGCAGGAACAGCCGCGTCCGCATCTCCCAGCGCACGATGTTCGCCCACTGGTTGATGAGCAGCGGCAGGTCCCGGTACGAGTGGATCCACTTCGCGAACGAGTCGTAGATGATCGTCTCGGACGTGGGCCGGACCACCAACGGCTCCTCCAGCTCCTTGCCGCCCGCCCGGGTCACCACCGCGACCTCGGGCGCGAAGCCCTCGACGTGCTCCGCTTCCTTCTCCAGGAACGACTGCGGGATGAACAGGGGGAAGTAGGCGTTGCGGTGCCCGGTCTCCTTGAACATCGCGTCGAGTGCGCCCTGCATCAGCTCCCAGATGGCGTAGCCGTTGGGACGGATCACCATGCAGCCCCGGACCGGCGAGTAGTCGGCCAGCTCGGCACGCATCACGGCGTCGTTGTACCACGCGCTGAAGTCCTGGGCCCGCGGGGTGATGCCCTGTTCCTGGCTCACCGCGCCGTCCCGGCGCCGGGCGCCCGGTGATGCACCGGCAGATCCGCCATGAACTCCACGTCCGTGGCGTGAGGCCCGCGCGCATTGGCGGCGCTCACCGCGTTCCAGCCGCCGGGGGGCACCCACTCGAGGATCACGAACGGGATCATCGCCAGCCCCGCGGGGTGGGCGCTGTGCGCCGCGGTCGGCGGGTTGAAGCCCAGCACGCGGATGGCGGCGAGGGCACTGTCCTGCATCCGCTGCGCGTCGAGCACGTCCTCGAGCGCCTTGCGCTGCGCGGAACGGTCCATCTCGGGCGCGAGCAGGATGCTGAGGCTGATGCGCTCGACGCCGAGCGCGACCGTGTCGCGCAGCCGCGCGAACACCGTGTGCATCGGCCCCGGCGCGGCACCCGGCGTGGCGGCGGCCTGATCCGCCCCGGCGCCGGGCCGCTGCTCCGGCTGGTTGCCGTGCTCGACGGCACAGCCCGCCAGCGCGAGCGCCGCCGTGAGGAACGCGATCCTAGAACGCATAGTCCTTCGCCAGTTGAGTGAGCGCCACCCGCTGCTCCGTGCCGGACTCGAGCCGGCGCACGACCGCCTCGCCGGCCGCCCGCTCCGTGGGGCCGATGACCACCGCGAAGCGCGCGCCCCGCGCCGCCGCCAGCTCCAGCTGCTTGCCCACCGCCTGCTTCTTGAGCGCGAACTCGACGGCCAGGCCGCGCTCGCGCAGCGCGTGCGCGAGGCCCAGGGCGGCGGGCCGGTCGTCGTCGCCGACCGCCGCCACGAACACCGCCACCGACGGCTCCGCCCTCGGCGACCCGTCGCGCTCGCCCAGCAGCTCGCCCAGTACCACGTCGCCCATCCCGAAGCCCACGCACGGCAGGTCCACGCCGCCCACCTGCTTGAGCAGGTCGTCGTAGCGCCCGCCGCCGCAGATGGCCCGCAGCGAGCGCCGGGCGTCGAACAGCTCGAAGACGACCCCGGTGTAGTAGGCGAGCCCGCGCACGATCCGGAAGTCCACGTCCACGAACGCCGCCAACCCCATCGCCCCGAGCGCCTGAAGGCACTCCCGGAGCGGCGCGGCCGCCTCGCGCTCGAGCAGGCGCTCCGGCGCCGCGAGACCGCCCACGAAGGCGGTCAGCCGCTCGGCCGCCGCGCCGGGCAGGCCCCGCTCGCCCATCCAGCCGGCGACCGCGTCCGGGTTCCGCTCCAGCTTGTCGATCGCCGACAGCACGCCGGCGACGTCCCCCGCGGCCAGGCCGACGTCGTTCACCAGGGCGTCGGTGAGGATGCGGCGGTCCGACAGCCGGGCCCGCACCTCGCCGGGGCCGAAGCCGAGCGCCCGGACGATGTCCAGCGCCGCCGCGATCACCTCCGCGTCGGCCAGCGGCCCGGCCTCGCCGATGATGTCCATGTTCAGCTGGAAGTGCTCCCGCAGCCGGCCGCGCTGCTGGCGCTCGTAGCGGAACAGCTGCGGGATCGAGAACCAGCGGATGGGCTTCTTGAGCTGGGCCGCGCGCTGGGCCACCATGCGCGCCAGGGTCGGCGTCATCTCCGGCCGCAGCGCGACGTCCCGGTCGCCCTTGTCAGTGAAGCGGTACAGCTGCTCGACGATCTCGTCGCCGCTCTTCCTGGTGTACAGCTCCACGGGCTCGAGCGGCGGCCCGTCGTACTCCTCGAAGCCGTACCGTGCCGCCACGTCGCGCCACGCCGTGAAGATGCGCCGGCGCCGCGCCAGGGCGTCGGGAAACACGTCGCGAAACCCCGGCAAGGCACTCGGTGGCATGAGAAAATCTAGCCGAGCGGCGGAGCGCCGGGCAAGCGACGCATCGCGTCGCCGACCGTGTGAAACGAGCCGGTGACGAGCACCGTCGCCGCGTCGCCGACCGACAGGCCGAGGGCGAGATCGAAGTCGGGCTGCGCCAGCAGCGGCAGCCGCTCCGCCCGCGCCCACGCCTCCACCTCGCCGAGGTCCCAGCCGCGCTCGGCCGGCGCGCTGGGCGCGCAGGTCACCACCAGGCGGTCCACCGCGGCGCCCAGCGACCGCAGCATCTCCTTCCAGGCCTTGTCGCGCAGCACCGCGACCACCGCCACCAGCGGCCGCGGCGGCGCCGCGACCGCGAGCGCGGCGACCAGCGCCCGAACCCCGTCAGGGTTGTGGGCGACGTCGAAGATCCAGCGGCCGCGGCGGTCGAAGCGCCCCGGGACCCGCGCGGCGGCGAGCCCGGCGCGCAGCGCGGCCTCGTCCACCGCCCAGTCGGCACCCACCAGCTCGACGAGCCGGATCGCGAGCAGCGCGTTGGCGCTCTGGTAGCCGCCCGCCATCCCGAGCGAGACGCCCGGGCGCCGGCCGCCCGGCGTCTCGGCGTCGAAGCGCACGCCGCCGGGAAACACCGCCACGTTCGCGAGGCACGCGCCGGGGTCGCACCGCTCCGCCCGCGCCCCGCGCGAGCGCGCCTCGGCCAGCAGGACGTCCGCGATCGCCGGATCGGCCTCCGTGGTCACGAACGGGACCCCCGGCTTCGCGATGCCGGCCTTCTCCCGGGCGATGCTCGCGAGGTCGCTGCCGAGGTACTCCGTGTGCTCGAGCGCGATCCGGGTCACGCCGCAGGCCGCAGGCAGGATGACGTTGGTGGCGTCGAGCCGCCCGCCGAGGCCCACCTCCACCACCGCGATCTCCACCCCGCGCGCAGCGAAGTCGGCGAAGGCCAATGCCGTGGACACCTCGAAGAAGGTCGCGTCCAGCCGGCGCGCGGGCTCCTCCAGCCGCGCGGCCCACATCGTGACCGCCTCCTCGGAGATGGCCACCCGGTCCACCGCGACGCGCTCCCGGAACGTGACCAGGTGCGGCGAGGTGTACAGCCCGACCCGATGGCCCGCCGCCAGGAGCACCTCCGCCAGCATCGTCGCCGTGGAGCCCTTGCCGTTCGTCCCGGCCACGTGGATCGAGGCGAAGTGCCGCTCCGGGTGGCCCAGACCTGCCAAAAGGGCCTCGGTCCGCTCGAGGCCCCACTTGATGCCATTGGTCGTCCTGGGAAACAGAAACCGGCAGGCTTCGTCGTACGAACGGATCGTCAGCTGACGCGCTCCCCGACCAGGGCTTCCTGGCTGAGCAGCAGGCGCAGCAGCTGCGCGCACGTCGGGCCGAGCCGGGCCCGCGGCACCACGGCGTCGATCATCCCGTGCTCCACGAGGAACTCGGCCGTCTGGAATCCCTCCGGCAGGTCCTGGCCGATGGTCTGCTTGATCACCCGCGCGCCGGCGAACCCGATGACCGCGCCCGGCTCGGCGATGATGACGTCGCCCTGAAACGCGTACGACGCCGATACGCCGCCGGTGGTGGGATCGGTGAGCACGGAGACGAACGGGATCCCCTGCTCCCGCAGCTGCGCGATGACCACCGACGTCTTCGCCAGCTGCATCAGCGACAGCACGCCCTCCTGCATCCGCGCGCCCCCGGAGGCCGTCACGATGATCAGGGGTCCCCGCGCCTCCAGAGCCCGCCGGCCCAGCCGCACGATCTTCTCGCCGACGACGGACCCCATCGAGCCGCCCATGAACTTGAAGTCCATGACCGCGAGGTAGATCGGCTCCCCCTCGAGGGTAGCCGTCCCGGTGCGGACGGCGTCCTCCGGGCCGGCCTTCTTCAGGGCCGCCGCCAGCCGGTCCTCGTAGGCTTCGAAGGTGAGGGCGTCCACGGAGCGGAGGTCCATGTCGAGCGGTCGCCAGCTTCCCTCGTCGGTCAGCAGGGCGATGTACTGGGCCGCCTCGATGCGCCGGTGGTGCCCGCAGTTGGGGCACACACCGAACCCTCGTTCGAACTTCTCCCGGACGTCCACGTGGCCGCATTCCTCGCACTTGTCCCAGACGTCGGCCGGGATCTCCAGCCGTTCGCGCTGCGACGTGCGGGGACGTCGATCTTTGCGGAACCAGGCCATGGACGAAGGAGCCATGAGTGAGGGGGGCTTGGGGCGCCGAGGCCCTTCGGGACGGCTCAATTTGGGAGCGAAGGCCCTGGAACGCCAGACACCTCGGCTAACCCATTGTCACAGACCATGATAGCCGAGCTCCTGCCCCTCCCTCGCCACCCGCATCGCCAGCCCGATGGCCAGGAAGCACGCGAGCAGGAACGAGCCCCCGTAGCTGAAGAACGGCAGGGGAATACCTGTGATCGGCATCACGTTCGCGGTCATGCCGACGTTCTCGAAGATGTGGGTGAAGAAGAGCCCGGCCACGCCGAACGCCACCATTCCGCCGAACGGGTCGGGGCTGCGGCGTGCGGCGCGGATCAGCATCGCCAGCAGGGCGAAGAAGAGCCACAGGGCGACGAGGACGCCGATGAAGCCCAGCTCCTCTCCCACCACGGAGAAGATGAAGTCCGTGGGCTGGGCGGGGAGGAAGGCCAGCCGCTTCTGGGTGCCCAGGGTGAAGCCCTTGCCGAGCCATCCGCCGGACCCGATGGCGATCTTCGACTGGATGATGTGCCAGCCAGTCGCCCGCGGGTCGGCATCGGGGTTCAGGAACGAGATGAACCGGTGCTGCTGGTAGGGCGCGAGGTGCTTCCACAGCGGGCGGGCGAGGTTGCCGGTGAGGAGGTTCGCCCCGAGCACGGCGAGCCCTTCCCAGACGTACGGCCGCCAGATGAGCAGCAGCAGGCACAAGAGCGCCGTCCAGCCGGCCCAGGTCGGAATGGAGAAGGCGAGGAAGAGCGATGCGATCGGGGAGGCGAGCAGCACGAGCAGGGGGATGCGCACGCCGGCCCAGTAGAGCATGGCGAAGAGGATGCCGCCGAAGACGATGGCGCTGCCCAGGTCGGGCTGGAGCACCACCAGGCCCGCCGGCACGCCGGCGATGAGACACGGCAACACCAGCTCGCGCATGGAATTCGGCGGGTCGCGCCGGGCCGCGAGGTAGCGCGCCAGCATCAGGATGACGGTGAGCTTGACCAGCTCCGAGGGCTGTCCCAGCCGGACGCCGCCGACGGTGATCCAGGACCGGGACGACGCCGCCGTGCCGCCGCCCGTCCCGATCGCCAGCGTGACGAGCAGCACGAGCAGGCCGATCGCGTAGCAGGCCGGCGCCGCCCACTCGAGCAGTCGGGGCGAGACGCGCGTCACGAGCACCGCCCCGACGAGGGCCATCGCCAGCCAGACGAGCTGTCGGCTCCAGAGGTGCGCCGCCGCCGTCGGGACGTCGGTCTGCCCGGCGGAGTACAGCACCAGGATGCCGTAGACCGTCAGGGCCGCGACCACGG
>DATJUT010000054.1 GCA_035502185.1 Gemmatimonadales bacterium | reverse complement strand
GGATCGTAGAGATAGCTCTTGATGGTGGCCTGTGCGCGTCCCAGCCGACGAGCGATCTCCGCGATCGAGAGACCCTGCTCGTCGCGGTAGTGACGAGCGAGTTGCGCCGCGCGGCGCCGTTCGGTCACACGGTCGAGCGTCAGAACCCTCAGCCTACCGGAGGTGCTGGACAGCGGGCCCAAGCGCAGGGCGGCGGTCCGGGCGCGAGCTGGGCGGAGGGCACGAGCGACAGCGCGCTCGGGCAGCTGTGTTGCTCGATACTCAGGCTGATGCCCAGGCCACGCGTCTTCGTCGGGCAGAGCGCGAAATTATCGGGTGGTCTGGAAGGCCCTCCCGGCCTCAAGCCGGGCCTAAGGTCGGGCCGGTGGCGCAGGGATGACCCGCTTTCAGGGATCGTGGTGGTCGGCGGGCAGCGCACGGTAGCCGGCCGCGGCGAGCCATGACCTGGCTCGGCCGCGCTGGCGCTCCTCGGCCAGTGCGTGCCATCGCTCAAGCTCGCCGGGCGAGCGGGCGAGCTCGTCCTTGAAGCGGCGAAACGCGCCGCGGCCATTGATCGCGATCGCCAGACGCTCGGCACGGCCGAGATCCTCGACCGACGCGATGAACAGCTCCATGTCCCGGTAGCCCTCGCCTGAGCCCTCGCCGTAGACAGGCAGCCACCGCTCCGGGTCATCGGCGCTGTCCTCGTCTTCCTCTCCTGTCTCCAGCGCGTATTCGATCGCTGCCTGAGCCCAGACCTCACCGGTCCTGACGTCGATGCGGCCTCCCGCGGTGAGTGGGTCGCCTTCAAGGATGCCAGCCAGCTCCTCGAGGTCGACGGGCAAGGCCCGCAGCATCGGCGCCGGACCGCCTAGCAGAGCATCAAGCTCGTCGGCCAGCTCATCATCCCTGTCCCAGCCTCGCCGGCGGAGCCCAACCACGAGATCGCGAGCCAGCTCGGCGGCTCCGTCCAGACGCTGCCTGAGCGCAGCGATAAGACCGTCGCCGGCCAGCTGGGGCGAGTCATCGTAGGCGCCGACGCCGCCGAGCAGGTGCACGACAGCCGCTCCGTCACCGCGGTATACGGCCGCCCGCAGGGCGGAGCGTTGCTCCATGGGGCCCATCTCGCTCTGTGTAGTCTTGCGCCCGGTTGGGGCGCCATGCCTCGCCGTCGAGGCCCGCCCGGATGCCGCTTCACGTCGGTGGTCGGCTGAAGCGGAAGCCCGCGCCTTGTATCCACGTCGTCCGCCAAGCACACGCCGTGACCGCTGGCCTCGTTCGGGGCTGACCGTACGGCCTGTACATAGTGTCCGGAGTCTCGTGCGGCTCAACTGATCGATCGCTTCGCGATACAGGTCGTCGGCGCGGGCGCCGCCGCTCAACAGTCCTCGGCGACGCGCCTCGATCCCAACCGCGAGATTCGTCCCGCTTGGCCGCGTCGTCTCCGCCAATCGGTCGAAGGCATCACGCGCTGTCTCGCAGTCCCCGCTCCGGACTGCCCCCTCGACCAGCTCGGGCAGCGCCCACATAGAGGACATCGGGTCGAACGCGTTCGCTACGGCTTCGCGAGCCGACGCCGCCGCCTCCGGATACCGGCTAAGCCCATTGAACAAGACCGCGGCAGCCCGTGCGCGTGCGTCGCCACGCTGCGCGCAGGCATCTCTGACTGCTCGATCGCGCTCGATATCGCAACGGAGGCCTCGGGTTCCCTGCCCCGCAGGCCCCAATTCATCAGCGCCGCGTAGGGCGGGAAGCTACTCCCGGTCGCGGCCGTCACGGCGTCCGTCTCCGCGATGAGCGAGGCGGCGCCCTCGAAGTCGCCGGTCCAGGCGCGGGCGATGCCCAACTCGGCGAGGTATGTCTTCGGACGTCGCGATGACGATGGGCGGCTCGGAGGCGAACCTCGAGCTGAACGCCTTTCGGCAGATCCTGATCAACAACTACCTGCACTCCGCACTGATCGTGGCCGCCGTGTGCGACCACTCCGCGAGTTCATGATCGAGGGCGCAGAACTCACCACCCACAAGTGAAGGAGAACATCGACAACTCGGTGATGACGGTGACCGCGCTGTCGCCGATCATCGGCTATGACAGGGCATCCGTCATCTCCCGCTACGCGATCGACCACGACCTGACGCTCAAGCAGGCCGCACTCGACAACGGCGTCACCGAGGAGCTGTACAACCGGGTGGTCAAGCCGCTCGCGCTCATACAAGGAGGCTCGGCAAGACAGGGCCGACGTCATCGGCTTCTGACGAGTTGCTGCCGGGCTGCGCGGATGAAGGAAGCCCGCCTTCAGGCCGTCGTCAGCCACCGCCTCGCGCTCGCTGCCGCGTCGCTCGTCAGTTCCCGGCTCGCCACGCACGCGCTTTCAAGCGTCCGCTCGCTCTCGAAAGCGGATGACCTGCTCGGTGGCCTCTGGGCGGTGCTTGCGACGTTGTTTGTATACCGCGAAGGCCAGCGACAGAGAGCCGCGGCGTTGTCTCGCGCGCCGCAGCCACGCTCGTCAGCTTCGCGCGATGCCTGATCTACCTGCTCGTCTTCCCGTTCCATCCACTCGGCCTCGCGCGATGATCGGTGTTGGGACGTTCCTCCTGATGGCGATCGGACGTGACGAGGACGTGATCACCGCCGGAATCACCCCGGCAGTCGTGCTGGTCGCGGCGGCATTGAGCCCCCACAGCGCCTGGGAGCAGCCGATTCTTCGGCTCGCCGACACAGCCATCGGTATCGCCGCCGGTGTCGGCACCGCGTGGATCACGTGGCGACTCAGCGCACACGCGGATCGCCCACCGCCAGCAGCTAGCGTTAGCGGGGGGTCGTGAAGCGACCTACGCATCGCGATGACACCGCCCGAAACGGCTCGAGCATTCGGTGCCCCACTAGCCGCTCCCGAGGACTCGAGCAGCCGACTCCGCCCCAGACCACCCGGATGCCCCACAGGCCTGATTGCGGACACCGCGCCCGGTTCGCCTCGGTGACCAGGAGCCGTCGCGGTGCTCGACGTGGCTTCCGATTTGGACGACCGAGCGGCGGCACTCTGGACTCGCCTACGTTGGAGCCACCACGGGACTGTCCGAAATCGCCCAGGGGTGGCCGGTGGGCGTTAGGAATCGAGCAAGCGCCGGCTCCTCGTTCTAGATGTCGCCCTGGCCGTGGCGGTCCTGTGGCCGTCATCGAAGAAGAGCTTGATGCTCGGTGCCATGGCGAGGCCCTACCTCATGCGAGCGCTCAAATTAACCCGATTGAGGGGATGACCCCGTCTCGTTCGCGGTCTAGAAGGGGCGCGAAGACCGGCTGCGTGTCTTCTCTGGCGGGCCGATCGCCGGAGCACGAGAGGTCGGGGCCAGACGACGCTGTGTTCTGTTGTGCGAGACGGAGGGACGTCGATGGGTGCCGAGAGTGAGCGGGTAGCGGGCTTCGGGCGACTGGAGGACGGGCTTCGCGAGGCTGGGGACTGGTACCGGTGGGGGCCGTATGTCAGCGAGCGGCAGTGGGGGACGGTCCGGGAGGATTACAGCGCCAACGGTGACGCGTGGGACTATCTGCCGCACGACGATGCCCGGTCGCGGGCGTACCGCTGGGGCGAGGACGGCCTGGCGGGGTTCTGCGACATCGAGCAGCGGCTGTGCCTGTCGCTGGCGCTCTGGAACGGCCGCGACCCGATCCTGAAGGAGCGCGCCTTCGGGCTGACGGGGTCGCAGGGCAATCACGGCGAGGACGTCAAGGAATACTGGTGGTACCTGGACGCGATCCCGAGTCACGCCTGGAACCGGTGGCGGTACCATTATCCGCAGGCCGCGTACCCCTACCAGGATTTGATCAACCAGAACGCCTGGCGCGACCGGTACCAGCCCGAGTACGAGCTGGTGGACACCGGGGTGTTCGATGCCGGCCGGTACTGGATCGTCGAGGTGCACTACGCCAAGGCCGACCCCGATGACCTGCTGATGAAGATCTCCGTGGTCAATGCGGGCCCGGGTGCTGACACGGTGCACGTGCTGCCCACGGCATGGTTTCGCAACACCTGGGCGTGGGAGATCGATGCGCCCAAGCCTGTGATGGCGGCTACCGGCGACACCTCGGCCGGGATCGAGCACCCGTGGCTCGGGCAGCTTGAGCTGCTCGCCGACCCCGGCCCGGACGGCACGGCGCCGACGGTCCTGTTCTGCGAGAACGAGACCAATCTGAGACGCCTGTACGGCGTGGAGCCGATCACGCCGTATCCAAAGGACGGGATCAACGACCAC
>DATJUT010000053.1 GCA_035502185.1 Gemmatimonadales bacterium | reverse complement strand
TCCACCCGCAGCACGGCCCCTGTCACGTGCCTGGCGCGCTCGGAGCACAGGAACACCACGGCGTCGGCGATGTCCTCCGGGGTGGCGATCCGGCCGAGCACGGTCTCGTCGACCGCCCGCTGGACGACTTCGCCCGGGAGCGCCTCGGTCATCCCGGTTCGCACCATCCCCGGCGCGACGATGTTCACCGTTACGTTGGAGCGCCCCAGCTCGCGCGCGAGCGTCTTGCCCAGCGCGATGACGCCCGCCTTGGAGGCCGCGTAGTTGGCCTGCCCCGCCTTGCCGCGCAGCCCGTTGATGGAGGCGATGAACACGATCCGGCCGCGGCGCCGCTCCCGGAGCACCGGGGCGGCGGCGCGCGCGTAGGCGAAGCAGCCCTTGAGGTTCACGTCGAGCACCGTGTCCCACTGATCCTCGGACATCTTCCAGGCGAAGGCGTCGGCGGTCGTGCCGGCATTGCCGACCACGATGTCGAGACGTCCGAATTCCTTTGTCACCTTCCCGACCACGACTTCCGCCGCAGCGAAGTCCCGTACGTCGGCCTCGAGCAGCTGGGCGCGCCGGCCCACGGCCTCGATGCCGCGAGCCACTTCGCGCGCGCGGTCGTCCACCACGCGGTCCACCACCGCGACGTCGCAGCCCTCGTGGGCCAGCCCGAGAGCGATGGCAGCGCCGATGCCGCTCCGGCCGCCGGTGACGATCGCGACCTGGCCCGACAGCCCGAGGTCCATCAGTCGGCCGCCTGGTACTGCGGCGAGATCGCGCGCACCAGCTCGTCGTCCCACGGATGGCCTTCGGCCAGCAGCTGGCGCAGGCGGATGAAGTCCACCTCGCGCTTTCCCTTGGGGCCGTCGTTGAAGGCGCGGAATCCGGCTTTCGCCTCGGTCATCATGTTGAGCGCCAGCCACTCGCGGTTGGTGGCGCTGGTGTTGTCCCAGTGCCAGGTCTTGTGCTTTCTGAGGCTGGTGAGCGTCTTGGCGGTGCAGTCGGGCATGAGGTACAGCAGCTTGGTGCACAGCGCCTCGACGGCCTCGTCGAGCCGCGACAGGTCCGTCGTCGCCTTCGCCGCCACCGCCTTCGCCCTCTCGGCCTCGGCGCCCGCGCGGAAGTCGCCGTAGACGATGGCGCCGAACTCGTCCACCATCCGATCGGTCACGACCAGCGGATTCGGGATCCAGCGGCCGTCGAGCTTGAGGACCGGCACCACCTGGTTCACCAGGCCGAGGAACAGCGCCTTGTGCGCGCTCCAGGTCTCGCACAGCACGCCGCTCTCCACTGCCCGCGTGAAGCCGACGTACAACGGCAGGAAGTCGGTCGAGCCGCCGTCGGGCGCGGAGCCGTGCTTGGGGCCAGCCTGTCCGAACCGCGCGGTGTCCGCCGCGATGGTGAAGTCGCACGCCATCCCGATTTCCTGGCCGCCCGCGATCCGGAGCCCGTTGACGCGGTTGATCACGGGCTTGTCGCAGCGCAGGATGGCGTCGATCATGTCGTTGAAGAGGCGCATGTACTGCTTGTATTCCTGCGGATTGCCGGCGTAGTACTCGGCGTACTCCTTGGTGTTGCCGCCGGTGCAGAACGCCTTGTCGCCCGTGCCCGTGAACACCACCGCCACCACGCTCCGGTCCATCGACGCCTGCCGGAAGGCGAGGATGACCTCCTTCGCCGTGTCCGTGGTGTAGCTGTTGAGCTGCGCCGGGTTGTCGATGACGATCCAGGCGTTGAACAGCCCGGGCACGTCGCGGCCGGCCGCGTCGCGGGCCGGCCTCTTGTCGAAGCGGATCAGGCGGTAGGCGTAGTCGTCAACGAGGGTGTGGGATTTCATGGCTGGCATCCCGTGAAGGGCGAGTGGGGGTAGGGTGTCAGGGTGTAGGGTGTCGGTCAGGCGGCGTCGGGCACGAGGATGGCGCGGCGGGCGATCTTTCGCTCGGCCACGGCGGCGAGCACCTCGACGCCGGACGCCAGTGGATGGTGCTCGACGAACGGCTGCAGCGCGACGCGGCCGCTCGTCACCAGCTCGAGCGCGGCGGGATACAGCTCCGGCCTGCAGCCCCAGGTGCCCTGGACGGTCGCTTCGAACGCCATCGCGTTGCTGAGGCGCAGCGAGACCTTGGCCAGCGTGAAGCCGACCACCATCAGCGTGGCGGCGTGGGTCAGCAGGCCCCAGGCCGTCTCCTGGCCGCCGGGGTGCCCGGAGCACTCGAAGATCTTCCAGCCGGTCTCGCCGCAGCCGCGCTCGGCGGCAAACGCGCGCACCCGCTTCCTGAGCTCCTTGAAATCGGTCGTCGCGGAGTTGACCGCGAGGCCGGCGCCGTGCCCGGCCACCGCCGCCAGGCGCTGGTCGTCCACGTCGATCGCCGCGACCTGCGCGCCGAGGGCCGCGGCGATCTGGACGGCGTAGCCCCCGACGCCGCCCGTGCCCACGACGACCGCCAGCTGGCCCGGCGCCAGGCCGCTGCGCGTCACCGCCTGGTAGGGCGTCGTCACCGCGTCGGCCACGACGCTCAGGTCCGCGAGGGCGTGCGAGCCGCGCTCCTTGACCACGCACAGGCCGCGGCCGGGGACGGCCAGGAATTCGGCGAAGCCGCCGTCGATGTCGTTGCCGGGCATGACCTGCGCGCGGCACACGTTGCCGCGTTCGCTCCGGCACAGCTCGCACGTCCCGCACGGAATAACCGCGGGCACGATCACCTCGGCGCCGACCAGGTGCTGGAACTCGTCGCCCGCCTCGACCACGGTGCCGCTCACCTCGTGGCCGAGCGTGATGGGCGGCGCCTGCTTGGTGCCGACCCCGTCCTTCCAGAACCCGATGTCGGTGTGGCACACGCCGCACCCGGCGACCTCGACCAGGACCTGGTCGCGCAGCGGGACGGGCCGCGGCACCGCGCGCAGCTCGAGCGTGCCGGGGGCCGTGAGCTGGAGGGCCTTCATGCGCTCACCCGCACGTGAGCCCTCCCACCAGGTGCTCGGCGAATTCGCGTCCCAGCTCCTCGGCCTGCAGCGCGCCTTCCGGCCGGTACCAGCGCGCGATCCAGTTGATCGAGCCGAGGATCGCGAACACCGCGATCTTGGGGTTGAGCTGCCGGAACTCGTGGTCGGCGACGCCCTGCGCGATGATCCGCCGCAGCGCCCGCTCGTAGCGGTCGCGGCCCGCGATCACGTCGCGTTGCCGCTCGGCCGAGAGCGAGGTGACCTCGAAGGCGAGCGGTGAGCCCTCGAGCGTCTCCGTCATGACCCGCACGTGCTCGCGGATGACGTAGGCCAGGCGTTCGATGGCGGTGTCGTACGCCCGGCTGCCCGCCACGATGCGGTCGAGCTCCGCCAGCGATTCCTGGTGGCAGGCGTAGAGGATGGCTTCCTTGTCGGGGAAGTAGTGGTACAGCGCCGTCTTGCGGACGCCGAACCGCTCGGCGATGTCGTCGAGCGTGGTGCCGTGGTAGCCCTTCTCCCGGAACGCACGGAGCGCGGCGTGCAGGATCTCCTTGCGCCGCCGGTCGCGCTTGGCGCGCACGTAGGCGGAGACGGTCGGCGAGGCGGTGGTGCCAGCGGGCATGAGCGGCCGCTCCGGGCGTAATTTGAACCTAGTTCAATTTTTGAACTAAGAGTCGAACTGTCAAGGCGGAGGGGTCACCGATAGCCGAGCGATCTAGTGGGAATTAGGCCGCCGGGAGGCCGGCGTTGAGGCGAATGCGGCGGGGAAGCGCGGCCAACGGCCCGCGCGGCGCACCTTCAGCCGGCGTGGATCGCGGAATCGCGCTCGCGCAGGTGCCGGGGCGGGCGCCCGGCGTGGACCGCCAGCAGCTCGGCGACGATGCTGATCGCGATCTGCTCCGAACCCTCGGCGCCGAGGTCGAGGCCGATCGGCGAGAAGACCCTGCGGCGCGCAGCGACCGGCAGGTCCTCCAGCAGTCTCTGGCCGCGATCCCGCGGCCCGAGCAGCCCCACGTAGGCGGCGGCGGAGCCGGCGGCCGAGCGCGCCCAGTGCCGGTCGTTCGTCAGGGAGTGCGTCTGGATCACCACGAAGGCGCCTGCGGTCGCCGCGAACGCCTCGATGCCGTCCTCGGGCCTGGCCTGGACCAGCCGGACGCCGGCGGGGAAACGGTCGGTGACGAGGTACGCGGGCCGGTGGTCCGCGACCGTGACCCGGAAGCCCGCGCTGGCCGCGATCGCCGCCAGCGCCCGCGCGTCGTCGCCCGCGCCGCAGATGATGAGGCGAGGCGGCGGCTCGAGCACCTCGACGAACAGGCGGCGGGGACCCACTTCCATCAGGCCGGACGTCCCGACCCCCAGCTGCGCGAGGGCCGTCGCGGTGATCGTGCGGTCGAGCGCCGCTTCGCCGGTCGAGCCCGCGACGGTCGCGTCCTCTTCCAGGAGCAGGGCGGCGCCCGCGCCCGGGCCCGCGATCACCGTCGCCATGGCGAACGGGCGGTCGCCGGCCAGCAGGCGGCGCGCGCGGGTCGCGACCGAGTCCAGCCCATCGAACCGCTCGACGAACACCTCGACCATGCCGTTGCAACCGAGGCCGAGGCCCCACACCTGCTGCTCGTCGCCTCCGGTGTCGTAGCGCTTGAGCGCCGGCGGTCCGCCGCGGATGACGCCGAGCGCGACTTCGCGCACGTCGTCCTCGAGGCACCCGCCGCTGACGCCGCCCGACATGACGCCGTCGTCGGTCACCAGCAGCTTCGCGCCGGGCCGGCGGTAGGTGGAGCCGAGGATGCGCACGACGGTGGCGAGCGCGATGCGTCGCCCGGAGCCGGCCACGCGCGCCGCCTCCTCGAGAAGCAGCGAGGTCTCCTGCCAGTTCTTCACCGGACGTGCTCCGCCTGCGGTTGTCGGTCGGGCGGAGTATGGTAACGGCGCGGGGCTTCGTCAATCGGATGGAGCGGCGGCCCCCATCGGCTCTTGCCCCCGCGCGCGGCGGCGGCATCTTGATGGCGTTTCGCAGCGGCACCTCACAGGCCCTTCCCGGAGGAGCGTCGAGCCCATGAACGTCGACATCCACATGCACTACCTGGCCGTGCTGGTCGCGGCCGTCGCGAGCTACGCCATCGCCGCCGTCTGGTACGGGGCGATCTTCGCCAAGACCTGGGTGCGGCTCACGGGCGTCACCGACATGAAGCCGGCGCCGATGAACATCGTGCTGGTGCTGGTCGGGACCTTCGTGATGGCCTTCGTGCTGTACCACTCGATCGTCTTCGGCGACGCCTACTTCGCGGCGAACGGAGCCCCGATGAGCCGGGTGACCGGCGGGCTGATGGGCGGGTTCTTCGGCTGGCTGGGGTACGTCGCCCCGGTGACGCTGTGCACCAAGCTCTACGAGAAGAAGCCGTGGGGCCTGTGGCTGCTGGACAACGGCTTCTGGCTCGTCGCCCTGCTGGTGATGGGGACCATCCTGTCGCTGTGGATGTGACGCGAGCGCGGCGGGACCGCCGTCCGGCGGCCCGCCGGCGAGCGGGCCTTCCCCGGGGCGCGGGGCGGCCGTGACCGGACAGCCGATGCCCCTCTGGTCGGGCGGGACCACGGCGATCCACGAGGCGGTCGCGCAGCGGATCGCCGTGGTGCGCTACCGGCTGCGCGCCGCGGCCAACCGCATCGCGGCCGACTGCGAGCGCGTGGTCGACGGGCTCGTCCGCCCGGAACGGCGGCTGTGGCGCGACGCGGCCGGGTCCGCCCTGGTCGCCGGCCGGCAGCTGGTCGCGCTCCTGTCGCGCCACGAGCCGACCGCCGGCCTCACCGACTCCTCGGAATACTTCATCCAGCTGCACGAGCAGGTCCGGGAGCCGCAGCGCCGCATCGTCGCGGCGATGAACACGCTGCTGGGGTTCGTGCCCACCGGCCCCGAGGAGGAGCTGGTGATGGAGGACGCGCGCACCGTGCGCGAGACGGCGGTCGAGCTGTGGGCGCTCGACGACACCGTGCCGTCCGCGGCGGAGGCAGCGGGCGCGACGCCGCGGATCGCCGCCGGACCCGCGGCCGCGGAGCACCCGCGGCCGCGGCTGCTGGTGGTCGACGACGAGGCCGCCACCCGCCAGGCGCTGTCCCGCCTGCTGGAACGGCTCGGCTACGACGTCACGCTCGCCGAGGACGGCCGCGCCGCCCTCCTGGCCGCGGAGCGGGAGCCGCCCGATCTCGTCCTCACGGACCTCAGGATGCCGGTGCTCGACGGCTTCGAGCTGCTCGGCCGCCTGAAGGCCGCGGACGCGACCCGCGACGTCCCCGTGGTCGTGGTCTCCGCGGTCGACGACCTGCAGAGCGTCGTCCGGTGCATCGAGGCGGGCGCGGAGGACCACGTCACCAAGCCATTCGAGGCGGTGCTGCTGCAGGCCCGGATCCGCGCCTGCCTGGAGCGCAAGCGGATGCGGGACCTCGAGCTCGCCTACCTGCGCCGCGTGGCGCAGCTCAGCGCGGCGGCCGAGGCGGTGGAGCGCGATGCGTACCAGCCGGGCTCGCTCGACGCGGTCGCGAGCCGCGACGACGGTCTGGGGCGGCTGGCGCGGGTGTTCGACCGGATGGTGACGGCCATGCGGACGCGGGAGGAGCGTCTGCAGCGTCGCCTCGGCCAGCTGAGCCACGAGGTGCGCCAGGCCGGCGGCCGTCCCAGCGGGGGCGTGGCCGCAGTCCCGGGCGGGGGCCCGTCCTCCGCCGAGCAGTGGATCGCGGGCCGCTACGAGATCCTCGGCGAGCTGGGCAGGGACGCGACGGGGACGGTGTACCACGCCCGCGACCGCCAGCTGGGCGAGGAGATCGCCCTCAAGGTGGTGCGTCGGGACCTGGTGGCGAACGCGCCCGGCGTGGTCGAGGGCCTCAAGGAGGAGATCCGCCTGGCGCGCCGCATCTCGCACGGCAACGTGGCTCGCGCGCACGACCTCGGTGAGTGGGAAGGCCGGTACTTCGTGACCATGGAGCACGTGCACGGCATCACCCTCGAAGAGCTGCTCGACAAACGGGGCGCGCTCACGGTCGAGTCGACGCTCGCCGTCGGCGCCCAGCTGGCGGAGGCCCTCGCGGCGGCGCACGAACAGCAGATCGTCCACCGCGACATCAAGCCGGCGAACCTGGCGGTGAACGAGGAAGGGTGCCTGAAGGTGATGGGCCTCGGGCTCGGCCGGCTCTCCGAGCGCAGCCGGCAGCTCGCGGCGACGGGCCAGGCGGCCAGCACCCCGGGTTATCTGGCGCCGGAAGTCCATCGCGGCGGCGCCGTGGACGCGCGGAGCGACCTGTTCTCGACTGGCGTGGTGCTGTACGAGTGCCTGACCGGCCGTCCGCCGTTCGACGCCGGAAGCCCGGAGGCCGTGGTGGACCGGGTGCTCGAGGGACGGCCGCAGCCGCTGCGGACCAGCGCACCGCAGACGCCCCCCGGGCTCGCGACCCTGATCGAGCAACTGATGGCCCCGGCCCCGAAGGACCGCATCGGATCGGCGCGCGAGCTGGGTGAGCGGCTCGCGCGCATCGGCCGCGCTGCCGTCTAGGCCCGGCGCCCGGGGGCTACAGCGTCTTCGACACTGCCACCGCGGAGTCTTCACCCACGGTGACCTCGAACCCGCGCCGCTCGAACACCGCGATCATCGGGTGGTTGTCGGTGGTGGTCTGCGCCACGACGCGGCCGAGCTTCCAGCCCCGGGCGATCTCGAGGCAGTAGTCGGTCAGGAGCCCGCCCAGGTCCCGGTGCTGCCACTCGTCCACCACCAGCACGGCGTACTCGCCCTCCTGGTGGCCGGGGTCGGCGATGAGGCGGCCGACGCCGACGAGCCGGCGCGCGTCGCCCTCGCCGATCTCCGCCACGATCGCGATCTCGCGGGCGTAGTCGATGTAGCAGTACCGCGTGGCCACCTCGTGGGTGGACCAGTCGAACAGGTAGCGGAACCGCGAGTAGATCGTCTCCTTCGAGCAGCTGCCCAGCATCGCGAGCCACAGCGGCTCGTCCTCCGGCTTGATCGGCCGCAGCGTCACCGGCACGCCCTCCTTGAGCGCGATCCGCTTGACGTACTTCTCGGGGTACGGCCGCAGCGCGAGGTGCGCGTAGGGCTCGGCCGCCGCGCCGGCCCGGGCGGGATCGACCACCACGCGCGCGTCGAGGGCGATCACTTCCGACGGCGTGCACAGCAGCGGGTTGACGTCCAGCTCGGTGACCTCGGGCCAGTCGGCCGCGAGGTACGAGAGACGGATCAGCGTCTGGACCAGCTCCGCGACGGCGATGCCCGGGCGGCCGCGGTAGCCGGCCAGCAGCGGCCACATCCGCAGCGACTCGAGCATCCGGCTGGCCAGCCGCTCGTTGAGGGGGGGAAAGCCGAGGCTGCGGTCGCCCAGCAGCTCGGCGCCGACGCCGCCCATTCCCGCCAGGATCACCGTGCCGAAGACCGGGTCCTGCTTGATGCCGAGGATCAGCTCGAGCGCGTCGCGGGCCCGGATCATCTTCTGGACGGTGACGCCCTCGATCCGCGCATCCGGCCGCTTCTCCCGGGCGCTCCGCATGATGCCGTCCCAGGCGGCCCCGACCATCGCGGCGCCGGCCAGGTCGAGCGCCACGCCGCCCACGTCGGTCTTGTGGGTGATGTCGGGCGAGCGGACCTTGAGCACCACGGGGTAGCCGATCCGGCCGGCGATCGCGACCGCGTCGGCCGCGGACGCGGCGACCTCGGGCCGGGCCACCGGAATCCCGTAGGACTCGAGCAGCTCCTTGGACACGTCCTCCGGCAGCACGCCGCCCGCGCCCAGGCGGGTGGCCACGAAGCGGCGCTTGGCCTCCGCGCGGTCGTAGGGGAACTGGATCGCGACGTCCTTGGGCGTCTCGTACAGCGTCTCGAGGTTGCGGGCGTACGCGACCAGCGTCATGAACGCGCGCACCGCCTGCTCCGGCGTCGGGTAGGCCGCGACGCTCGCCTCGGCCAGGAGCGGCAGGCCGTCGCGCATCGCGCGGCCGCCGAGCCACGCCGCCAGCAGCGGCTTGCGGGTCTCGGCGGCGAGCTTCGCCAGGCTCCGCGCGGTGGCGGTGGGATTGGTCATCGCCTGGGGCGTCACGATCGCCAGCACGGCGTCCACGCCCGGGTCGGCGAGCACGCTCCCGACCGCCTTCTCGATGCGCTTCGAGTTGGCGTCGCCCAGCACGTCCACCGGGTTGGCGTGGGACCACGCGGGCGGCAGGTCCTCGTCGAGCCGCGCCATGGTCCCGGGCGCGAGCGCGGCGAGCACCCCCTGCGCGGCGATCAGCGCGTCGGTGGCGATGACGCCGGGCCCGCCGGCGTTGGTGACGATGCCGAGCCGCGGCCCGGCGGGGATGCGGCCGCGCCCGATCAGCGCGGCGCAGTCGAACACGTCGCCCAGGTCCGGCACCCGCGCGATGCCGGTGCGCTGGAACGCCGCGTCGTACACGGCGTCCTCGCTGGCCATCGCGCCCGTGTGCGAGGCGGCGGCCTCGGCGGAGGCGGGGAAGCGGCCGGCCTTGAAGGCGATGATCGGCTTGTGGCGCGCGAACGCCCGCGCCGCGGTCATGAACCCCCGCGCGTCGGAGACCGACTCGATGTAGAGGATGATGGAGCGGGTGTGCTCGTCCTCGCCGACGTAGTCGATCAGGTCGCCGAAGTCCACGTCCAGGCTGTTGCCGATGGACACGAAGTGCGAGAACCCGATCCGGCTCTCCAGGGCCCAGTCGAGCACCGACGCGCACAGCGCGCCGGACTGCGAGATGAAGGCGATGTCGCCGCTCCTCGGCATCGCGGGCGCGAAGCTCGCGTTGAGGCCGAGGTGCGGGACGATGACGCCCAGGCAGTTGGGCCCGACGATCCGCATCCCGTCGTAGCGCGCCTGCACCGCGCGGATCTCCTGCTCGAGCCTCCGGCCGGCCTCGCCGGTCTCCTTGAAGCCCGCCGACACGACGATCACCCCGCGGATGCCCGCGTCGCCGCAGGCCGCCACCTGGGCGGGAACCTCCGCCGCCGGCGAGCAGACGATGGCGAGATCCGGCGTCTTCGGCAGCGCGCCGACGGCGGCGTAGCACGGCACGCCCAGCACCGCTTCCTGGCCCGCGTTGACCGGGTAGACCACCCCCCGGAATCCCCCGCCGACGAGGTTGCCGAGCACCTTGCCGCCGACGCTGTTGGGGTTCTGCGTGACGCCGACGAGCGCGATGCGGGTCGGGTTGAAGATGCGGCCGAGGTTGTGGACGTCCATGTCCTGACTCCGGCGTGCGCCGGGCAACGGCGGTTCGTGTCCGCCCCCGCACGGACCAGCGCATATCGCGGGCCATCGGGGCGGGCGCGGCGCCCGGGCGCCGCCGCCGCGGGCGGCCCGCCGCGCCTCCCGCCGATACCTGATTCTTACATGGCCTTGACCCGGACGCCGCGGGAACGGGTGCAGCCTCCCCCGGTGGCCGCGCGGCCCCGACGATCGGGGCCCGGCGCGGCGTCCCCGCATCCCGGGAGGTCCGGATGTCCCCCAGTCGCAGGGCCGCGGAGCACCACCGCCACGCGGCCGAGCATCACGAGCACGCGGCCCGGCACCATCGCGAAGCCGCGAAGCACCACGAGAGCGGCGACCACCGCAAGGCCGCGCACCACGCCCACGTGGCGCACGCCCACCACCTCCAGGCGCTCGACAACGCCGAGGAGGCCGCCCTCGCCCACGTGGAGGCGCACGGCGACGCCGGCGAGTAGGGGAACCCCGGGCCCGGGCGGCGGCGCCGGCGCGCCCGCGCTTCCCGGGCCTTGACAGCGGGGGTCGCGCGGCGGCTACCTGGAGACCGTCCGCGCGGAACCCGCCGGCCGAGCCCCGGGTAGTCCACCACGGCGCGCCGGCTCCGCGTCCGTCCCTCCACCAGGCAGGTCCCCGATGACCGAGACCGTCGGCTTCACCCTGAACGGCAGGCAAGTCAGCCTCGACACCGATCCCCAGCGCACGCTGCTGTGGGTGCTGCGCACGGACCTCGAGCTGACCGGCACCAAGTACGGCTGCGGCGAGGGCCTGTGCGGCGCCTGCACCGTCGTGGTGGACGGGCAGGCCGTGCGCTCGTGCATGACCGATCTCGCGTCGGTCCAGGGCAAGCGGATCACCACGATCGAGGGGCTCGAGCAGAACGGCCAGCTGCACCCGCTCCAGGCCGCGTTCCACGAGCACGGCGGCTTCCAGTGCGGCTACTGCACGCCGGGCATGATCATGAACGCGTTCGGGCTGCTGCAGAGCCATCCCCGGCCGACGCGCGAGCAGATCGTCGAGGGGATGGAAGGCAACCTGTGCCGCTGCGGCGCGCACCAGCGGGTCGTCGCCGCCATCCAGTCGGCCGCGGGGCAGGGGGGCCAGCCATGACCGACCTCGCCCGTCACACCCGGATGGACCGCCGCGGCTTTGTGAAGGCCTTGGGCGGCGGCGTGCTCGTCCTGGTCAGCGCCCCGGCGCTCACGACCGGCCTGGCGGCGCAGGGCCGCCGCGGGTACCCCACCGACATCAACGCCTACCTGCACATCGCCGAGGACGGGAAGGTCACGCTGTTCTCGGGCAAGATCGAGATGGGCCAGGGCGTGACGACCTCGCTGGCGCAGATGGCCGCCGAGGAGCTGGGCGCGCCCCTCGAGAGCTTCACCGTCGTCGCGGGCGACACGGCCTCGTGCCCGTGGGACGCGGGCACCTGGGGCTCGATGACCACGCGGTTCTTCGGCCCCGCGGTGCGGGCCGCCGCGGCGCAGGCGCGGCTCGTCCTCACCGACCTCGCGGCCGGTCGCCTCGGCGTGCCGCGCGAGGCGCTCACGGCCGAGAACGGCGTCGTGTACGTCACCGCCGACCGCGACCGGCACGTCAGCTACGGCGAGCTGGCGAAGGGTCAGGAGATCACTCACACCGTCGGCGAGAAGGCGGTGCTGCGCGCCGTGCGCGCGTTCCGCGTGATGGGCCGGTCGCCGAAGCGGCTGGACGGGCGCGAGAAGGTGACCGGCGCCGCGAAGTTCGCCGGCGACGTCCGCCGTCCCGGCATGTTGTACGCCCGCATCGTGCGCCCGCCGGCGCACGGCGCCACGCCGAGGAGCCTCGACACCGCGGCCGCGGCGGCGATGCCCGGCGTCAGCGTGGTGAACCACGACGGGCTCGTCGCTGTGCTCGCGCCCGACCCCGAGACCGCCGCCCGGGCGCACGACGCGGTCAAGGCGGAATGGGACGTGCCGGCGACGACGGTGAACACCGAGAGCATCTTCGAGCACCTGCTCTCGGCATCGCCCCGCGCGGAGACCGCGGACGAAGGCGGGGACCTCGCGGCCGGCCGCACGGCGGCCGCGAAGACCTTCGACCAGACCTACTACAACGCCTACGTCGCCCACGCGCCGATGGAGCCCCACGTGGCCGTCGCGGAATGGCAGGACGGGAAGGTGACGGTCTGGGCGGCGACGCAGTCGCCGTTCGGGCACCAGGGCGAGGTGGCGCGCGCGTTCGACCTTCGCCCGGAGAACGTCCGGATCGTCACGCCGTTCGTGGGCGGCGGGTTCGGCGGGAAGGGCTCCGGTGCGCAGGTGGTCGAGGCGGCGCGTCTGGCGCAGGCGGCCGGCAAGCCGGTGATGGTCGCCTGGACGCGCGCGGAGGAGTTCTTCTACGACACCTACCGGCCCGCCGCGGTGGTGAAGGTGCGGTCGGGCATCGACGCCGCGGGCCGCATGACGTTGTGGGACTACGACGTCTACGCCGCCGGGTCGCGGGGCTCGGACGTGTTCTACGACGTTCCCAACCGGCGGGTGCGCGCGTTCGGCGAGCAGAGCGACACTCGCGGCACGGCGAGCTACCATCCGTTCGCGACCGGACCGTGGCGCGCGCCGGGCGCGAACACCAACCGGTTCGCGGCCGAGTCGCAGATCGACCTGATGGCGGCGGCGGCCGGGACGGATCCGCTGGAGTTCCGCCTCAGGAACACGCAGGACCCGCGGATGCTGGGCGTGTTGCGCGCGGTGGCGCGCGCGGCCGGCTGGCAGGCGCGCCCGTTCCCGGCGCGGAGCGGCCGCGGGCGCGGGATCGCCTGCGGCATCGACGTGGGGACGTACGCCGCGCACGTCGCCGAGGTCACGGTGGATCGCGCGACCGGGGCGGTGAAGGTCGAGCGCGTGGTGTGCGCCCAGGACATGGGGATCGTGGTGAACCCCGACGGCGCCAGGATGCAGACGGAGGGCGCGATCACGATGGGCCTGGGGTACGCGCTGAGCGAGGGCCTGCGGTTCGAGGGCGGGAAGATCCTGGATGCGAACTTCGACTCCTACACCCTGCCTCGGTTCTCGTGGCTGCCCCGGATCGAGGTCGTGCTGGTGCCCAACGACGCGCTGGACCCGCAGGGCGGCGGGGAGCCGGGGATCATCAACATGGGCGGTGCGATCGCGAACGCGATCTTCGACGCCACCGGCGCCCGCGTGTACCACCTGCCGATGACGCCGGAGCGGGTGCTGGAGGCGATCCGGAAGGTGTGAGGCCGGCGCCCGCGCGGACGCCTGGGGAACGCGAAGACGGCCGCCCGGTTCGGGCGGCCGGTTTCGCTCCCGCAGCGGCGCCGGGCCCGTTGCCGCTCACCGGACCGACCGGCGGCCGGCGCGGCCGGTGGCCCGCCGCCGGCTTTACTCCGGCCGGGACCGGCCCTACCGTTGTTTTCGTGGTGTCGCAGCATCTCTCACCCGACGCACGAATCGAGGCCGGCCAGGCGGCGCTGGCGGGCGGCTCCTGGGAGGAGGCGCGCGCCGAGTTCACTGCCGCGCTCGAGGGCGCGGAGCGCGCCGAGGCGCTGGAGGGCCTGGGGCTCGCGGCCTGGTGGCTCGACGACGGCGCGCTCACCCTCGACGCGCGCGAGCGCGCCTACCGCGCCTATCGCGAGAACGACGACCCGCTCGGCGCCGCCCGGATGGCCATCTGGCTGGTGTGGGACTACGCCGCGTACCGGGCCGAATACGCGGTGGCGGGCGGGTGGCTCGAACGGGCGCGCCGGCTGCTCGAGGGCCGGGAGCGGACCAGCGAGTACGGCTGGCTGCTGGTGCGCGAGGGCGAGATCGAGATCTACCGGCTCCACGACCCCGCGAAGGCCCGGGACCTGGCGCGCCGGGCGGCCGAGCTCGGGCGCGCGCTGGACGATCCGGGCGTCGAGATGATCGCACTGGCGCTGGAGGGCCTGGCGCTGGTGACCCAGGGCCTGGTCGAGGACGGGATGCGGCGCCTCGACGAGGCCACCGCGGCGGCCACCGCGGGCGAGGTGAAGGAGCTGCACGCCGTGGGCGTCGTCTGCTGCTGGCAGATGTTCGCCTGCGAGCGGGTGCGCGACTACGAGCGCGCGGCGCAGTGGTGCATCCGCGTCAAGGAGTTCGCCAAGCGGTGGCGCAATCTTCCGCTCTCGGCGGTGTGCCGCTCCCAGTATGCCGGCGTGCTGATCTGGCGAGGCGAGTGGGCCGCGGCCGAGGCGGAGCTGACGGCGGCGGCGAGCGACCTGGGCGCGACCAAGCCGGCGATGGTCGGCCAGGCCATGGCGCGCCTGGGCGAGCTGCGGCTCAGGCAGGGCCGCCTCGACGAAGCGGCCGGGCTGTTCGACCAGGGCGGCGGCTACCCGTCCGCGTCGCTCGGCCGGGCCGCGCTGATGCTGGAGCGCGGCGCGGCGCGCGATGCCGCGGTGGAGGCCGAGCGCCTGCTGCGCCAGCTGCAGCCGGAGGATCGCACCAGCCGCGCCGCCCTCGTCGAGCTGGCCGTGCGTGCGCGCGCCGGCTGCGGGGACGTGGAGGAGGCCGCCGGCCACTTGGCGGAGCTGGAGCGGATCGCCGCCGGGGTCGGCACCGATCCGCTGCGCGCCTCCGCCGCGGCGGCCCGCGGGGCGCTGGCGGTCGCGCGCGGCAATCACCAGGCCGCGGCGCTCGGCTTCGAGGAATCGGCCGATCTCTACCGGAAGAGCGGCGCGCCGTACGAGGAGGGCCGGACGCGGATCGACCTGGCGGCGCAGCTGGCGCGCGTCGGCCAGCGCGATCGCGCGCGGCGGGAGGCCGCCCGGGCGGCGGAGGCGCTGCGGCATCTGGGCGCGGCGCGGGAGGCGGCGCGCGGCGACGCGCTCGCGGCCGAGCTGTCGGCGCCGGCGGCCCCGAAGGCCGCGGCGAGCCCGCTCACCCCTCGGCAGGTCGAGATCCTCCGGTTGGTGGCGCAGGGGTCGAGCAACGCCGAGATCGCGCGGCGTCTCGCGCTCAGCGAGCACACCGTCAAGCGGCACGTGGCCAACCTGCTCACGCGCCTCGGCCTCAAGACCCGGGCCGCGGCCGCGGCTCACGCGGCGAAGCTCGGCCTGCTCTGACCGCGCCGAACTCCCAAACCCCAACTCCCAAACCCCACCCCCCAGACCCCGGTCTTTCCATGGCCCGTTCGAGCCATGGACCGACCGTGGCCCGTCCGGGCGTAGCGCGCTGGCCGTCCCGGTCGCAGGGTAGAACCCGACACCACACTTCTCATCACGTTGACGGGCGTGTACAGCGTGTGGCTCGAGATGCCGGCGGGATACGTCATTGAGCCGTGGGGCCGTTCGCGATCACCTACATGCGCCAGACCGACGACCCGCGCGGGACGACGGCGTCGCAGTAGGGTGGCGCTCGAGCGAACGCAGCCGAGTTCGCGCCACGAGTTCGTCAATGCAGCGTCAAAGAGCCCCTAACGCACAGCGCCCGGCACGACGCCGGGCGCTGCCCACCTTCTCGGTCCCGATTGCCGATGCGACTACCTGCGGTCTTGCTCCCGCGTGGCCCACAGGACCGCATGTTCCTGGCCAGTCGCGGTAACGGCACCACCGACCACCTGGCCTCGATTGTTGATAGCCTGGGCCCAACTGACATCCCCCCCGCCGGGGAGGATCCCCAGATCGGTCATCGCCCCATTGTCCCAGAGGAATGCGTGGTAGGCCCCGTCCGCCAGGGAGCTGCCGCCGGCGACCTGGCCCGCGTCGTTGATCCACTGCGCGTAGCTGTAGCCGCCTCCCAGGTCCCCGAGGTCGCGCATCTGGCCACGCTGCCAGAGGAAGGCGTGTGTGGTGACATCGCCCACCAGTGCGCTGCCTCCCACCACCGTACCGGCGCCGTTGATGTGCGAGGCCCCGGCAAAGCTTCCCCCTAGGGTGCCGAGGTCGTGCATCACCCCGTCCCTCCAGAGGAAGGCGTCTTCGACCAGGTCCCCGGTGAGCATCGCGCCGCCGACGACCACGTCCTCGTTGTTGATGCCGTTTGAAAAGGAGGAGCTCCCCCCGAGCGTTCCGAGGTCCCTGATCCTGCCATGCCGCCAAAGGACGGCGTGAAAGAGGTTGGCCGGCGTTAGGCCGCCGCCGGCCACGTCACCAGCGTCGTTGATGTCGAATCCTTCGGTGTAAGAGCCTCCCAGACCTCCGAGATCCATCATCCTGCCGTGACTCCAGCGGAACGCGTGCCAAGCGGTGTCCCCCGCGACCTGACTGCTGCCGACGACCTCGCCTTCATCGTTGATCCCGATCGCCTGGGACGAGGTTCCGCCCAACGTGCCAAGATCCGTCATTCTCCCGTCCTTCCATAGGAAGGCGTGGCCCGCGCCGGCTTGGGAGACGTCGCTGGCGCCGACCACCCAGCCGTCGCTGTTGATCGCCTGGGCGTAGGAGTTGGCTCCTCCCAAGGTGCCGAGATCCTTGATCGTGACCGTCCGCGCCGCTTTGGAAAGCGACGGACTGGCCCCCAGCGGCACGGCAGACTGGGTGGGCTCTGGCGCCGAGGGTTGTTCGCAGGCCACCAGGAACGCCACCGGTGCCGCCAGCGCCATCACTTCCCACTTGAGGAACATGAACCACCTCCGTGGCGGACCCATAGCCCGCCTGAAGACGTGACGCCGGGCTGCCCCCGGTCCCGCGACCGAACCCAGCAGACCCGCGCTTGCTTGCATGCCAAGTTGAACCTCAGGCGTAGTGCGCGCGTCGCACCGGCATCGCGGCGGCGTCGAAGCGACTCAATGGGGCTTCCAGGAAGGAGTTACCCAGTACGTCTCGCCATCGGAGCGGGCGCGGGGCAGGAGAGGTCCATCCCCTAGGCGACGAAGAAGGCGGCTGGGACAAATCAGGGCGTCAGGGCCAAGACCACCACTGCCGCGCCGCCACCGGGCGGGCGACGCTCCTGCGCCGCCTCGGCGCGGAGCGCGCGGCCGGGCAGGGCGAGGCGCTACTCCGGGAGCTCGAGCAGCGCGAGCCGCCGCGCCCCGGGCCCGGGGCGCTCACCCGGCGCCAGCTGGAGATCCTGCGGCTCGTGGCCCAGGGCGCAAGCAACGCCGAGATCGCGCGCCGCCTGTCCTTGAGCGAGCACACCGTCAAGCGGGACGCGGCGAGCCTGCTCACCCGGCTTGGCCTCAAGACCCGCGCGGCGGCGGCCGCCCAGGCGGCGAAGCTCGGCCTGCTCTAGCCCTTCACACCCTGCACCCTGCATCCTGGACCCTGTCGTCCATGGCCCGTTCGAGCCATGTCGCGCCTTTGGCCCTTCCGGGCGAAGCGCCCTGGCGCCGACCCTGCTAGCGTAGCCTCCGACACCACTCCTCTCCTCACACTCATCGGCCGCGAGCGTCGCGGCCAAGCTCGGAGGTTGCGCATGCGTACCATTCGCCTGGCCGCGGTTGCCGCGGCGGTACTCGTCCTGGGTCTCGCGGCGTTCCAGCTCGCCGCCGGCCCCACCCCGGCCGTGAAGTGGGGCCCCGCGCCGCCGTTCTTCCCCGCCGGCGCGCGGTTCGCCGTCGTGCAGGGCGACCCGTCGGGGTCGGGCGTGTACACCGTGCGGCTCGAGATGCCGGCCGGCTACGTGATCAAGCCGCACTGGCATCCCACCGACGAGTACATCACCGTGCTCTCGGGCCGCTTCCTCGTCGGGATGGGCGACTCAGTTGATACGAAGCAGGCCATGGCGCTGGGGCAGGACGGCTTCGCCACCGCGCCGGCGCAGGCGCACCACTTCGCGGTCGCGGCGCGGAAGACGGTGGTGCAGGTGCACGGCATGGGACCGTTCGCCATCACCTACGTGCGACCCACCGACGACCCGCGGGGCACGACGGCGTCGCAGTAGCGGGCCAGCCGCCGACACGCCGACCTGAAGGGGCCCGCCGAGGGCCCCTTCGTGTGTTAGCTTATGCCCATGACCGCCGGCGTCAGCGCGGAGTTCCTCGCCCTTCAGCAGGTCCTGGCCGGCCGCTATTCCATCGAGCGCGAGCTGGGGCGGGGCGGGATGGGGATCGTCCTCCTCGCGCGCGACGTCGCCCTCGACCGCCTGGTCGCGATCAAGCTCCTGCCGCCGCACCTCGCGGCGAGCGTCGAAGCGCGGGACCGGTTCCTGCGCGAGGCGCGCACCGCGGCGGGGCTGTCCCATCCCAACATCGTCCCCATCCACGCGGTCGAGCAATCGGGCGACCTGGTGTTCTTCGTGATGGGGTACGTGGACGGGGAGACGCTGCGGGAGCGCGTGGATCGGTCCGGGCCGCTCGCGCCGCGGCTCGCGATGAAGGTGATGCAGGAGGTGGCTTGGGCGCTGGGCTACGCGCACCAGCGCGGGGTGATCCACCGCGACATCAAGCCCGACAACATCATGATCGAGCGTGCCACCGACCGGGCGCTCGTCACCGACTTCGGCATCGCGGTGCGCGGCCGCGCCGGCGAGAGCGGGACCGGCGAGGTCGTGGGCACCGCGCGCTACATGAGCCCGGAGCAGGCCCTGGGGGAGACGGTGGACGCGCGGAGCGATCTCTACTCGCTCGCGGCGACCATCTTCTACGCGCTCACGGGCCGGCCGCCGTTCGAGGGTGCCAACCTGCCGGCGATCGTCACCAAGCAGGTTTCGGTGCCCGCGCCGCGAGTGATGACGCTCCGCCCCGAAGTTCCGACCAGGCTCGGCGACCTCATCGACCGGTGCCTGCAGAAGGACCCGGCGGCGCGGGTCCAGACCGGGGACGAGGTCGCGCGGATCGCCGGCGAGGCCCGGGGGCGCGATCTCCGGGCGCCGCCGCTGGTGCGCTCGTTCCTGAGGAACGCCCAGATCTCCACGATGGTGGTGCTGGCGTCGGGCATCGGGGGCACGACGCTGAGCACCGGTCCCAACGGGTCCTCGTTCTCCTTCGGTGGCATCATCGGCACGGTCCTGCTCGTCCAGCTGGTGATCGTCGCCCGGCGGCTGTTGCGGGGAGGCTACGCGTTCGAGGACATCCGGACGGCGCTCCTGGCCGAGGCGCAGGTGCAGCGCGAGGAAGCGGACGAGATGCATTCGGGGAAGTGGATCCGGCGCCTGAACAACGTGTGGCACCGCATCTGGGCGGGGAAGGTGGGCCGCGGCTTCTTCAAGCTCGCCGGCATCGGCCTCAGGAAGTCGGAGCGGCGCGCCATCGCCTCGGCCGACCCGACCGAGCTGGTGCTGGGCCGCTCGGTGCTCGCGGCCTGGGAGGCGTTGCCGGCAACCGAGCGCGAGGCCGTGAAGGACGTGCCGGCGGTGGTCGAGCGGCTGGAGCGGGAGGCGGAGGTGCTGCGCGCGCAGGGCCGGTCGGGGGAGCGGCTGGCCGAGACGGTGGCGGCGCTCGAGAACGTCCGGCTCGCGCTGCTGAAGCTGCGCGCGGGTGCCGGCACGGTGGGCGAGCTGACGCTGTGGCTGGAGCGCGCGCGCGACATCGGCGAGTACGTGGATCAGCGCATCGAGGCGGAGCGGGAGGTGAAGGGGCTGCTGGACGGGTGAGGCCGGAACAGCGCGCGGGGCCCCGGCCGGAGCCCCGCGCTGCCGCCGGTGCCGGGCCGCCGCGCCCTACACGTCCAGGTTCCGCACGAACTTCGCGTTCTCCTCGATGAACTTGCGGCGCGGCTCCACCTCGTCGCCCATCAGCACTTCGAACAGCTGGCTCGCCTCGAACGCGTCCTCCATCTCGACCTTGAGGATGGTGCGCGTCGCCGGGTCCATCGTCGTCTTCCACAGCTGCCCGGGGTTCATTTCGCCGAGGCCCTTGTAACGCTGGATCATGATGTTGCGCTTCTTCGCCGGCTTCCCATCCTCTGCTTCCTCACTCGCGGCTTCGGCGTCCTCGGAGCTCGCACCTGGA
Source organism: Gemmatimonadales bacterium (assembly GCA_035502185.1). Classification (NCBI taxonomy): domain Bacteria; kingdom Pseudomonadati; phylum Gemmatimonadota; class Gemmatimonadia; order Gemmatimonadales; species Gemmatimonadales bacterium. The sequence goes on along the minus strand of DATJUT010000053.1, from coordinate 8,769 downwards.
GCCTGTCCATTGGACAGGCGACGCACGAACTCGTCACGCTCCGCCTCGTCGAAGGCGTAGTACTCCTCCTTGCCGCGGGCCACCCGGAACAGCGGCGGCTGCGCGATGTACACGTAGCCCGCGTCGATGAGCTGCTTCATCTCCTTGTAGAAGAAGGTCAGCAGCAGCGTGCGGATGTGGGCGCCGTCCACGTCGGCGTCGGTCATGATGATGATCTTGTGGTAGCGCGCCTCGTCGAGGGTGAAGTCCTCGGACACGCCCGTCCCGATCGCGGTGATGATGGTGCGGATCTCCTCGTTGCTGAGGATCTTGTCGATCCGCGCCTTCTGCACGTTGAGGATCTTGCCGCGCAGCGGCAGGATCGCCTGGAACTGGCGGTCCCGGCCCTGCTTGGCCGAGCCGCCGGCGCTGTCGCCCTCGACCAGGTAGATCTCGCACATCGCCGGATCGCTGAGGGAGCAGTCGGCCAGCTTGCCCGGCAGGATGCCGCCCTCGAGCCCGCTCTTCTTGCGCACCAGGTCGCGGGCCTTGCGCGCGGCCTCGCGCGCCAGCGCCGCCGAGGCCGCCTTCTCGACGATGGCCCGCGCCACCGGCGGGTGCTCGTCGAGGAAGTTGCCGAGCAGATCGTTCACCACGCTCTTCACGATCCCCTCGACCTCGCTGTTGCCGAGCTTGGTCTTGGTCTGGCCCTCGAACTGCGGCTCCCGGACCTTCACCGACAGCACCGCCGTGAGGCCCTCGCGCACGTCGTCGCCGGAGAGCGTGAAGTCCGCCTTCTTCAGCGCGCCGCTCTTCTTGGCGTACTCGTTGATGGTGCGGGTGAGCGCGCTCTTGAAGCCGGTGAGGTGCGTCCCGCCCTCGTGGGTGTTGATGTTGTTGACGAAGGTCAGCGTGTTCTCGGTGTAGCCGTCGTCGTACTGCAGCGCCAGCTGCACGTCCACGCCCTCGCGCACGGTCTCGATCGCGATCGGCTTGGGGTGCAGCGGCTTCTTGCTCTGGTTCAGCCACTGCACGAACTCGACCAGCCCGCCCTTGTAGAAGAACGTCTCCTGCCGCTCCTGGCCGGGCCGCTCGTCCTGGAAGGTGATGGTCAGGCCCTTGTTCAGAAACGCCAGCTCGCGGAGCCGGCTGGCCAGGATGTTGTAGTCGAACCGCGTCTCGGTGAAGATCGTGGCGTCCGGCTTGAAGCGGACGATGGTGCCGGTGCCCTTCACCTTCTCGCGCAGGTTCAGCTTCTTCACCGTCTCGCCGCGGGCGAAGGCCATGTGGTGCCGCTGGCCGCTGCGGTCCACGCACACTTCGAGCCGCTCGCTCAGCGCGTTCACCACCGAGATGCCGACGCCGTGCAGACCGCCCGACACCTTGTAGGTGTTGCGGTCGAACTTGCCGCCGGCGTGCAGCACCGTGAGCGCCAGCTCGACGCCGGGGATCTTCTCGGTGGGATGCATGTCCACCGGGATCCCGCGGCCGTTGTCCTTGACGGTGACGCTGTCGTCCGGGTGGATGATGACCTCGATGCGGTCGCAGAAGCCCGCCAGCGCCTCGTCCACCGAGTTGTCCACCACCTCGTAGACCAGGTGGTGGAGGCCCCGCGAGCTGGTGGAGCCGATGTACATGGCGGGGCGGCGGCGGACGGCCTCGAGGCCCTTGAGGACCTGGATCTGTTCCGCATCGTAGGCTTTGGCGGCTTGATCCTTAGTCATAATCCCTGACGAGAATGGGTGTAGGGTGTGGGGTGCAGGGTGTCGTCCGCCCCCCGAGCAGCCCGCGAAGCGCTCACCGCACGATCCTGAGCGAGGCCACGGTCTTCTGCGACGGCGCCAGCCTCAACTGCACGGGCGCCGCCTCCAGCCGCACGAACCGTGGCGCCTCGAGCGGCACGACCGCGCCCGCGGGCTCGGTGCGCGCGCGCCACTGCCGCCGCAGCCGCAGGAAGCGCCGCTCCAGCCTGGCCCGGTCGGCGGCCAGCCGCTCCGGCAGCACCCGCCACGCGCCCGCGAACAGCCGCGCCTCGACCGGCGGAGCCGGCTCCTCCTGCTCGCCCGCCAGCCACGCGAGCAGCAGGTCGTGGTCGTGGATCTCGCCCAGGCAATCCTGCAGCAGCCGGGTCAGGCGCCGCTCCTCGTCGAACGCGATCCCGCACGTCTCGGCGTGGAACTCCAGCACGTAACGGAGCCGCTTGATGCCGATGCGCAGGGCGTGCAGGTCCTCCGCGGCGGGACGGCGCTCGGTCATCCCCGGGCGCGCCGACACGCGTCGCGCCTCGCGGTGGATCACGTCGGTGAGGTGCCGCGCCGCCATCGCCTCCTCGCCGCCGCGGGCCACGAAGCGGGGCCGGCGCGCGAAGTCGCGCAGCGCCCGCTCGAGCCTGGCGTAGCGCCCGCGCTCCAGGCTCGCCGTCAGCTTCTGCTGCGCGCGCCAGCGCCGCTCCTTCAGGGCCGCGAGCAGGTCCTCGAGCCGCGCCGCCTCCACCCCCTCGAGGTGCGGCAGGTGCCGGTCCTCGAGCAGCTCCGTCACCACGTCGAGGTCGCGCACCCGCCCGAGGGCCCGCGCCAGCCAGCGCAGCCGCGGGCGGCCGGCGCGCCGCGGGGGCCGCACCACCGACCCGAACAGGGCCAGCGCGGCCCGCAGGCGCCGCACCTGCACCCGCATCTGGTGCACCGCCTCGGCCTCGCCGCTGCGCCGGACCGGCTTCTCCCAGCGCAGCAGCTCGCGCACCTGGCGTGCCACGATCCGGCTCGCCGCCTCGCGCACGGTCAGCGCGCGCGCGGCCGTCAGGGCCGCCTTCATCGCTTGCCCCTCGGGCGCGGGGCGTAGCGGCCCGGCGGCTCGCGGCTCTCGCCGCCCAGGAGCCAGCGGATGCGCTTGATCCGGCCGGTGGACCGGTCGGCGTTGATCAGGGAGAGCACCTCGGGCGTCATCAGCGACAGCTCCTGCCTCCAGGCGCTCGACTTCACCCGCACGAACAGCGTGCCGTCGGCCGCCACCGACTCCGGCACCGCCGCGCCCGCGATCTTCTCACCCACGAGATCGGACCACGCGGCCACCACCGCCGCCTGGCCCAGGCGGTCGGCCAGCCCCGCCGACTTGAGCACGCCGGTGAGGATGTCCCCGACCCGGGTGGGACGTGACCTGCGCCGTTCCGTCACGCGTCGCGCTCCCTCATGCCGCCTCGATGCGCCCGTCGCGGATCTTCCACCGGGGGAGCCCGCGCACCGCCCCCGGCATCTCGCCGTCGCGCGGCACGGTGGCGAAAACCTGGCTGCCGCGCGCCGCGAGCCCTTCCACCAGCCGGCCCAGCCGGGCGCTGCGCTCGGCGTCCAGCTCCGCGAACGCGTCGTCCAGGCAGATCACCGGCGCGCCGCCTCCCGCCCCGGCCGGCGCGCGCGTCGCCGCGTTCCCGTCGGCCGCATCACCGTCGCCGCGCACGGCCAGCGTGTCCGCCGCGACGAGCCGGAGGGCGAGGGCCGCCGTGCGCCACTGGCCCGCCGATCCGTACACCCCCAGCTCGCGCCCGCCGAGCAGCAGCCGGAGGTCGTCGCGATGCGGGCCCACCGAGGTCGTCCCCCGCATCAGGTCGCCCGCGCGCGCGCGCTCGAGCGCCCCGGCCAGCTCGGTCTCGTCCCCCGTCCCGCGCGACGCGTGGCACATCCGGGCCTCGAGCGTCTCGCCGATCTCGGCGCAATACTCGCGGTACCGCGGCGCCCACCGCTCGGCCCAGACCCGCCGGGCCGCCGCCACCTTCGCTCCCGATCGTGCCAGCAGCGCCTCCCAGTCCGCGACGTCGTCCGCGGTGGCGCGGCAGCGGTGCCGCAGCGCGCGCCGGTACTCCGCCAGCGCCGCCACGTACCCCGGCACCACCAGCGCCAGCAGCAGGTCGATGAACCCCCGCCGCACCCGCGCCCCGCCGGTGGCGAGCTCCACGTCCGACGGGCTCAGGACCACTCCGCGCACCGCGCCGATCGCGTCCGACAGCCGCGCCGCCGGCCCGCCGCCGACGGTGACCCGCTTCTCCCTCGTCCGGGCGTCGAATCCGGCGGCGACGCCCCCACCGTCCGTCTCGGCCTCCACGCGGAAGCCGGCCTCGCCGAACCGGACCAGCTCCAGGTCGCGCGCGCCCCGGAACGACCGGAACACCTCGAGGTACAGCAGCGCCTCCAGGAGGCTCGTCTTGCCGTGCCCGTTCGGCCCCACCAGGACCAGGCCGGCGGCGGGCAGCTCGAGATCGGCGTCGGCCAGGTTGCGGAACGCGCGCACCGAGAGCCGGCCGACCCGTGCTATCGCAGCCTCACCGTGACGCTGTCCGTGACCGTGTCGTGTCCCAGCACGTCGGTCGCCGCCGCCCGGTAGCTGAACGGCCGGTGGTGCAGCCCGCCGAGCGCGATCGTGTAGATCAGGTCCGCCACGGTGTCCCGCACTTCGATGGGCGGAAACGCGATGGACGCGCCCGAGACCAGCAGGCTGATCGTGTCGAGCAACGTCGCGTCGCGCGCGATCACCTCGATGCTCAGCAGGCCGAGCGAGTCCACCGTCGTGTCCCGGCCCGGCCGGGTGATCACGGAAGGCGGCGAGAGGTCGGGGCCCCCGGGGTTCGGACCGGTCGGCGTCACGGCCTCCCGGCACCCCAGGACGAGCCAACCGGCCACCACCGCCACGCCCCAACGCGAGGCCGGCGTTGACTTCCGGCGGGCCCCCCGATGGGGGCCGCAAACACGCGTGTTCCGAGGCGGAATCACGCCTCGGAAGATAACGACGAAATCAATGTCAATCAAGAGGTTAAGCCGTCTCTGCGGGCGCTATTGCGAGGTCATGAGGGCGCTGTCAGAGGCCGCAAATCCGACGAGATTCCACACCTTTGCCACGAGGGTGATCAGGGTGCCCGGCGGGAGGCCCGTCGGCACCGCCCAGTCCACGTTGAGCGTGGCCTGCGTGGTGTCCGGAAAGAGATAGAGCGAGTCTCCGCCGAACCCGGGGGCCGTGCTGTGCAGCGAGACGCGGAGGCTGTCGAATCCCTCGTCCGCGAAGGCGTACACCGTGGCCGGGATGTCCCCGGGGCTGCGCGGGTGCGAGCCGATGGAGACGAGCACCTGCACCGTCGGCGGCGCCACCCGGGCGCGCGGATCGGTGCAGCCCGCCGCAGCGAGCAGGGCGAGCAGGGCGGCTACTTGCCTTGGAATTTGGCCGGCCTCTTTTCCAGGAACGCGGTGAGGCCCTCTTTCATGTCGTCGGTGGCGGCCACGAGGCCGAACGCGTCGGCCTCGAGCCGGAGGCCTTCCTCCAGCGTGACGTCGAGGCCGCGGTCCACCGCCTCCATGGTCAAGCGGAGGGCGAGCGGGCCGTTGGCGAGGATGGTGCGCATCAACCGGTCGGCCTCGGCGAGGAGCTGGTCGGCCGGCACCACCCTGCTCACCAGCCCGATGCGCAGGGCCTCCGCGGCGCCGATCTGCTCCCCGGTCAGCAGCAGGTGGAGCGCGTTGCCGCGGCCCACGATCCGCGGGAGCCGCTGCGTGCCGCCGTAGCCCGGGGTGATGCCCAGCTTCACCTCCGGCTGGCCGAACTTCGCGTTCTCGCTCGCGATGCGGACGTGGCACGCCATCGCCAGCTCGCAGCCGCCGCCCAGGCAGTAGCCGTTGACCGCGGCGAGCACCGGCTTGCCCATCGCCTCGAAGGCGCGCAGCATGGCCTGGCCGGTGAGCGAGCGCTCGCGGCCCTGGAGCACGCCCTGCCGTGCGAGGTCGCCGATGTCCGCGCCCGCGACGAACGCCTTGGGGCCCGCGCCGGTGAGGACGACGCCGCGCACGTCCGGCGCCTGCTTCAGGGCCACGGCGGCCTGGTGCAGCTCGCTCACGACCCGGTCGTTCAGGGCGTTGAGCTTGTCGGGGCGGTTCACGGTCAGCGTGGCGACGCCGTCGGCGACCGCGACGAGCAGGCTGTCGAAGTTCATAGCGAAAAAACTAGCGGGGGCATAGGTTGCCCGCTATGAGCCCGCACCCGCTCGGCTGGACGCCCGAGCGCCGCCTCGCCCTCCTCGATCAGACCCTCCTGCCGGGCGAGGAGCGCTGGATCGCCGTCGACACCGTCGCGGGCGTGGTGGAGGCCATCGCCGCGCTGCGGGTGCGGGGCGCCCCGGCGATCGGGATCGCCGCCGCGATGGGCCTCGTGGCGTCGCTGCGCGCCAGCGCGGGAGCGAGCCGCGCCGACTTCCTCGCGATGGTGGAGCGGGACGCCGCCGCGATCGGGGCCGCGCGCCCCACGGCGGTGAACCTCTCCTGGGCCATGGCCCGGATGGTCCGCCGCGCCCGGGCGGCGCAGGGCGATGCCGCCGCCGTGCTGGCCGCGCTGGAGGTGGAAGCGCAGGCCATCTGGGACGAAGACCGCGAGTCCTGCCGGCGCATGGCCGAGCACGGGCAGCGGGTGCTGCACCCCCGCCCGATGGGCGCGCCGGCCGGCGGGACGCCGGGGGCGGGGGCCGCAGGCGCGGGCGGCGATGCGCCGGTCAACGTCCTCACGCACTGCAACACCGGCTTCCTCGCGACGGGCGGCGTGGGCACCGCGCTGGGCATCGTGCACCTCGCCGTCGAGCAGGGCCGGCGGGTGCACGTCTGGGTGGACGAGACGCGGCCGCTGCTGCAGGGCAGCCGGCTCACCGCCTGGGAGCTGGGCAAGGCGGGGATCCCCCACACCGTCATCGCCGACGGCGTGGCGGCGAGCGTGATGGCGGCCGGCCGGGTGGACGTGGTGCTGGTGGGCGCGGACCGGATCGCCGCGAACGGTGACGCGGCCAACAAGGCCGGGACGTACGCGCTCGCCGTCGCCGCACGTCACCACAGCGTGCCGTTCTACGTGGTGGCGCCGACCTCGTCGTTCGATCCCGCCTGCCGCTCGGGCGACGCGATTCCGATCGAGCAGCGCGCGGGGGCCGAGGTCACCCGGGTCCTCGGCCGGCAGAGTGCGCCGGAGCGCAGCCCGGCGTACAACCCGGCGTTCGACGTCACTCCCGCGGCGTTGATCGCGGGCTGGGTGACGGAGCGCGGAATCCTGCAGCCGCCGTTCTGACCAGAGGCCTCATGCGCGCGATTCGCTATCACGGTCCCCGGCAGCCCCTCCGCCTCGAGAGCGTGCCCAAGCCCGCCCCCAGGCCCGGCGAGGTGCTGGTGCGCGTCACGGCGGCCGGCATCTGCCACACCGAGCTGCACTTCCTGAGCGGGCTCCTCAATCTGGGCGTCCAACCCCTGACGCTCGGCCACGAGGTGGTGGGCGTGGTCGAGGAGACGGGCGCCGGCGTCGAGAGCGCCACGGCCGGCGACCGCGTCATCGTCTACTACTACGTGGGCTGCGGGCGCTGCGCGCACTGCCTGGTGGGCGAGGAGAACCTGTGCGACGCGCTCGTGGCGGAGTACGGGTTCGTCGCCGACGGCGGCTTCGCGGAGTATGCCGTGGTGCCGGCGCGGAACGCCGTGCGCCTGCCGCCGGGCATCGCCGACGAGGCCGCGGCGCCGATCGGCTGCGGCGTGACGACCGCGGTGCACGCCGCAGCGCTGGCGCGGCTCGCGGCGGGCGACGTGGCGCTGGTCTACGGCGTGGGCGCCGTGGCCTTCGGCCTGATCCAGCTGGCCCGGCTCTCGGGCGCGGAGGTGATCGCGGTCTCGCGCACGCCCGCCAAGCTGGAGAAGGCCCGGGCGCTCGGTGCCGCGCACGTCCTGAACGGCAACGACGGGAAGGTGGCCGAGCGGGTGCGGGAGATCACGCGCGGCCACGGCGCCGACGTCGTCTTCGAGCAGGTGGCGACGAAGGAGACGATGGCGGCCTCGACGGCGGCGCTCGCCAAGCGCGGCCGGCTGGTGTTCATCGGCTACTCGGAGGACAGCTACACGGTGCACCCGATCCAGCTGGTGATCACCGAGGCGAGCGTCACCGGGGCGGTGGGGAACACCCTGGCGGAGCTGGTGCGGGCCGTGGACCTCGTGGCGGCGGGGAAGGTGAAGACGGTCGTGGACCGCATCCTGCCCCTCGGCGAGTTCCAGAAGGGGATCGATGCGCTGCAGAAGGGGCAGTTGATCGGTCGAGCGGTGCTGAAGCCCTAGCCGCCAGGACTCCGCATCAGCGGTTGAAACCGCGGGTCAGCGCGCACTCGCGACGGCGGGCGTCCCTCGTCAGATCCCTTCGACGACGAGGATTTTCGACCTGGCGGCCTTCTGCCTGATGCGCCGCAGCGGGCGGTACTCGGCCGACTCGATCCAGGCCCTGGCCTGGGCGACGGAGTCGAACCTGATGATCGTCAACCGCCTGGGCGCCCAGTCGCCCTCGAGCGACGCGACGGCTCCGCCTCGTGCGAGGTAGGTGCCACCGTGCGCCGCCACGACGGCGGGGCCGCGCTCCACGTACTCCGCAAACGCCGCGGGGTCCGTGACCTCCACATCGGCAACGACGTACGCGGGCATGGCGGGTGCTCCTCCGGTTTCCGTCAGAACTTCAGCTGCCGGTCGAGCGCGGCGTAACGCGGGTCGGCGCGGAGCGGGGCGAGCTCGTCGTCCAGGCGCACGTAGGTCAGCCAGATCGTGCGCTCGTCGAAGGCCCGGCGCAGCCACTCCATGCCCCGGTCGACTTCGCCGAGCGCCGCGTAGGCCTTGGCCAGGGCGATCGGATTGTAGTAGCCGGTCGCGCGGGCGGCGACCATGGAGTCCACGGTGGCGCGGGCGGCCGCCGTGTCGCCGCGCGCGAGCAGGGCGCGGACGTACGTCCCGGCGACCAGGCCGCCGTAGTACCGCC
>DATJUT010000052.1 GCA_035502185.1 Gemmatimonadales bacterium | reverse complement strand
GCGGCGCTGTTCGAGGCGACGGGCCGGCCCCAGCTGATAGGTGACTATGGCCTCCGGTGGCCGGAGATCGTGGTGCGGCGGCGGCCGGGCGTGGGTGTCGCCGCCGCAAGCGCCGCGCTCACGCTGGACTACCAGCGCAGCTACGCCCGGCAGATCGTCGTGATGCCGCGCTCCAGGCCGATGGCCGAGGTACGACCGCGCGCCGTGGCGGCCAGCGTGCTGAAGGACGCCGGGCCCGGCGGGTCCGGCGAGGCGAGGGTGGCGCTGTGGCTGATCGGCGTGGCGGCGATCGTCCTGCTCATCGCGTGCGCCAACGTCGGCAACCTGCTCCTGGCGCGCGCCCTCGGCCGGCGGCGCGAGATCGCCGTGCGGCTGGCGCTCGGCATCAGCCGCGCGCGGCTGTTGGGCCAACTCCTGATGGAGAGCCTGGTGCTCGCGGTCCTGGGCGGCGCGGCGGGCCTGGCCATCGCGCAGTGGGGCGGGGGCGTCCTGCGGGCCGCGCTGATTCCGGACGTGGATTGGTCCAGCATGCTGGCCGATCCGTGGGTCCTCGGCTTCGGCGCCGCGGCTGCGCTCGCGTCGGGATTGCTGGCGGGGCTGATTCCGGCGCTGCACGCGGGCCGGAGCGATGTGGCGTCCACACTCAAGGCAGGCGTGCGGGAGGGGACGTATCACCGCTCACGGACTCGCACGGTGCTGCTCGTGGTGCAGGGCGCCCTGTCGGTGGTGCTGCTCGTGGGGGCCGGCCTCTTCCTCAAGAGCTTCCACCAGGTGCGCGCCGCCCGGCTCGGTTACGATGCGGGCGAGCTGCTGTGGGTGAATCCCGTGATGCGCAGCGTGAATCTGGACGATGGGCCCGCTGCGCAGCTGCGCGATCGGCTCGCGGCGGCCGCACTCACCGTGCCGGGAGTCGAAGCGAGCGCGCGGGCCCTGAGCGTCCCCTTCCAGGGGGGCATGTGGAACACGCTGGTCGTGCCGGGTCTCGATACGGCGTACACGAACCGCATCGGCGGCGGCAGCCTGCTGGCCCAGGCTGTCTCGCCGGGGTACTTCCGGGCGATGGGCACGCGGCTCGTCCGCGGCAGCGGCTTCACGGACGCTGACCAGGCCGCGAGCCCGCTCGTGATCGTCCTGGGTCGCGGCCTGGCGCACGCACTCTGGAAGGACGCGGATCCCATCGGCCGGTGCGTGAAGATCATCGAGGCGACGGCGCCGTGCCGCACGGTCGTCGGGGTCGCCGAGGACATCGAGCACAGCCGGTTCGGTGGCGATGAAGACATGACCTACTACGTGCCGGCGGCGCAGCTCCGGCCGGAAGCGGGTGGAGTGTTCGTGCGTACGCGCGGTCCCGCGGATGCCGACGCGGAGCGGGTGCGCACGGCCCTGCAGCGCCAGATGCCGGGTGATGCCTACGTCACCGTGCGCCCGCTCGCCGACATCGTCAGCGACCACATGCGCCAGTGGGACCTCGGCGCGACGATGTTCACGGTCTTCGGTGTCCTCGCCCTGGTAGTCGCGGCCATCGGGCTCTACAGCGTGACCGCGTATGGCGTGGCCCAGCGCACTCACGAGCTGGGTGTTCGGCTGGCGCTGGGCGCGGAGTCTCGCGACCTCGTGCGGCTGGTGTTGCGCGAGGGGTTGCGACTCTCGGCGGTCGCGTTGGCTGTGGGGCTCGCGGCGGCGCTGGTCGCCGGCCGCTTCGTCGCGCCGCTGCTCTTCGAGACCTCGCCGCGGGACCCCCTGATCCTCTCGGCGGTGGCGGCGCTGCTGCTCCTGACGTCGGTCGCGGCGAGCGCCCTGCCGGCGCGGCGGGCGGCGCGGGTGGACCCGACCCGGGCCCTCAGGGACGAGTAGACGCGCTGCCGACCGTCGCCGGGCCGCCCGGCGCCGGTCGCGTCAGCGCGGCGCGGACGACGCGGGGGCTTGTCCGCGTCCGAACAGGAACGCCAGCGGGTCGGCGAGCCGCGCACGCCACGACGCCTCGTTGTGGGTCGCCCCCTCGTAGCGCCGCACCACGAAATCCCGGCCTTCGACCAGCCCCTGCCGGAGCAGCCACGCGCGCACCGCCGCGTGGGTGGGTCCGTAGGTGCTGTCCAGCCCCAGCGACCCGTAGTCGAACCAGTAGCGAACGCCCCTCGGCACCGTCGCGCCGGCCGCGATGTCGCGGACGACGTAGGGCGTCGTGTCCGGCGTCGCGCTCGCCGCGCCGCCCCCGAAGTACTGCGCCACCATCGCTTCCGAGAGCGGGAAGTGCGTGGACATGCAGCCGCAGGCCCCGAAGACGTCGGGCCGGTGCGTCACCAGGTAGAAGGACAGCAGTCCGCCCATCGAGGACCCCATCACCGCGGTGTTCCGCGGGCCGGTCAGCGTGCGGAACTCGCGGTTGACGCGCGGCATCAGCTCCTCGACGAGGAAGCGCGCGTAGCTGCCGGCCCGGTGCCAGGGCGAGTACTCGGCGCCGCGCGCCGCCGTGTTCCACACGCCCACGACGATGATCGGCGGGATGGCACCCTGGCGCACCAGCCGGACCACCGTCTCGTCCACGCCCCAGTCCACGCCGGTGTTCCCGATCCGGGGGTCGAACAGGTTCTGCCCGTCGCTCATGTAGAGCACGGGATAGCGCGTGGCCGTGGCCGTGTCGTAGCCAGGCGGCAGCCAGATCTCGACGTTGCGGGGCGCGGCCAGGAACGCCGACGCGACGTCGGTCCAGTACACCAGGCGGCCGAGGACGCCCGAGCCCCGCCAGTCGGCGATGTAGGTTCGCACGTCCTTCTTGAAGTCCGTGATCTCGTGGGCGACGACCGTGTCGCCGGTGACGGCGAGCCGGTAGTTCGCCAGCGCGGCGCCCGCGAACCCGACCGCCTCCCGGTCCCAGGAGCCGAGCGTGAACTTGTATTCGAAGCTGGTGCCGGCCGGAGCGGTGACCTGCACGGTGCGCTCGCGCCCCTCGCCCGTGAGGGCCCGCCCGTCGGGTCGCCACGGCCCAAGCTCGGGCAGGCTGCCTGCGAGGTAGACGGTGCCGGCGCCCTCCGGCACGCGCACGCGGAGCGTGATCGTGCAGCAGGCGGCGGGCGCGTTCTGGGCGCGCGCCGGGGCTGTGGCGCCGAGGGCGGGCACGACGATCGAGGCGAAGGCCAGGGCTGCGCGCATCATGGGACGCTCCGACGGGAGACGGTGGGGTGTGCCGGTGTCGGGGCTGCGCCGCCGGCGTGCGCGAGCGCCGGGCAGTCGCGCAGGACGGGGACGAGGTCGCGCCGCAGTGCGGCCGCGCTGGCGTACCGGTCCCGGGGCTCCTTCGCCAGGCAGCGTTGGAGCGCTGCATCGAGCGCGCGGACCTCGTGCAATTCCCCCGGCAGGTGGTACGGCTCGAGCACGATCGCACCCATCAGCTCTCCATACGTCGCCCCGCGGAACGGCCAGCTCCCCGTGAGCGCCTCGACCGCCGTGCGAGGGGATCTGTCATGGCCGCTGCCTCTGAGGGACGCGGCTCCACAATAGGACGGCGGGGGAGAACGGGCCAGCGGAGTGACCTTCAGGAAACACAAGCGCGATACTCGGAGATTGAAGG
>DATJUT010000051.1 GCA_035502185.1 Gemmatimonadales bacterium | reverse complement strand
GTGCCGCATGATTTCCGCCGGAGCGCCGTGCGCAACATGGTGCGGGCGGGTATCCCGGAGCACGTCGCCATGAAACTGAGTGGCCATAAGACGCGCGACATTTTCGACAGGTACGACATCGTGAGCGAGCGGGATTTGTCGGAGGGCGTGGCCAAGCTGGCCCGGTTCCACGAGGCCGCGGGGGTTCGGCCTTGACCTTCGTAGACACTTCGTGGACACTTGGGCAGCCGGGCCCGAGAAAATGGCGCGGGGGCGGGGCCGTTCCGGTGAACGGACTGGTCTTCAAAACCAGCTGGGGCCTGCTGAGCAGACCCTGGTGGGTTCGATTCCCACACGCTCCCGCCACGCCCGTCGTCGTGGTGGTCGCTCGCGGCGGCCGAATCGCCATCCGGTGGGCTGCGTCGCACCGGCAGAGAAGGTGGAGATGAAACACGTGGCTGAGTTTCTGGTCCGAGCTGCCCTCCTGGCCCTCATCTGCGTCGTCTTTTCGCTGGCTGCCGACGCACGACTCTCGAGCGTGCTCAACCTCTCCGTGATCGTGCTTGGGGTAGTGTTGACCTACCCCCTCGTCTGGCTCGGGAGGAGGTTCCTCGACCGACACCAGACGACCGGATCCGCCGTCTGGACGACGACGTTCATGCACGTTGCTCTGGGCCTCACCTTCGGCGTTCCCATCGTTCGAGCGATAACCACTCATCGGGATTGGACCGGCTGGGTGCTCCCGGTGCCATCGGGAGTCGGCCAGGCGCTGGTGGTGGTCACCGGGGCGGCCTCCCTGGCGACGGTGCTGAACCTCGCCTTGAAGGGACTGGGCGCGCCCTTCTTCATTGCCCTCAGCCGCAAGCTGACGGCGGACTGGCTCTACGCTTGGACGCGCAATCCCATGGTGCTGGCGGCCCTGGCCTTCTTCGTGTCGCTGGGGATCTGGTTTCAGTCGGCGTTGTTCGTGCTGTGGGTGCTCGTCCTGTTTGCGCCGGCGCTGCTCTTCTTCGTGAAGGTGTTCGAGGAGCGGGAACTGGAGCTCCGATTCGGCGCATCGTATCTGAAGTACAAGTCCCGAACTCCGATGTTGCTCCCGAAGAGGCCACGAGGCTGAGCACCTTCGATCCCCCGCACTCCCGCCACTCGAAGCGGATACGGCGTTACATCCCCGTTCCAGTCGCGGTCGCTTCGTCGTAGGGCAGGTGCGACCAACTGCGACGCAGGCACGGACGAGGCGGAATCGTGAGAACGCTACGGTGCGCGGCGATGCTGGGATTGGCGTGGTGCCTCGCGGCTTGCGGGCGGTCGGGCACGGAGCCCGGAGCGCCGGGCAACCCGCCGCCCCTGCCGTCGCGCAGCGTCTTTCCCTCCGACAATCCCTGGAATCGTGACGTCTCGCAGGACCCCGTCGATCCCGCGTCCGACAGCCTCATCGCCTCGTGCGGCGCCACCCACGAGCTGCATCCCGACTTCGGCACCGTCTACGGCGGCGCACCCTGGGGCATCCCGTTCGTCACCGTGCCGGGCTCGCAGGCCCGAGTGCCGGTCAGCTTCGACTACGCCGACGAGAGCGACCCGGGGCCCTATCCGATTCCGCCCTCGGCCCCGGTCGAGGGCGGCCCGTCGTCCACCGGCGATCGCCACGTGCTGGTGGTGGACGTGGACCACTGGGTGCTCTACGAGCTGTACGACGCGCACCCGGTGAACGGCGGAGCGAGCTGGACGGCGGGCTCCGGCGCCGTGTTCGACCTGACGTCCGACGCGCTGCGGCCGGCCGGCTGGACCTCGGCCGACGCCGCGGGGCTGCCGATCTTCCCGGGCCTGGCCCGCTACGACGAGGTGGCGGCCGGCGCGATCACCCACGCCCTGCGCTTCACCTGTCCCGTGACCCGGGAGGCGTACGTGCCGCCCGCGCGTCACTGGGCCAGCAGCCAGACCTCCGCCAACCTGCCGCCGATGGGGATGCGGGTGCGACTCAAGGCGGGCGTGGACCTCTCAACGTACCCGGCCGACGTACAGGTGATTCTCGCGGCACTCAAGCGCTACGGGATGATGCTCGCGGACAACGGCGGCGCGTTCTTCGTGAGCGGCGCCCCGGACCCGCGCTGGAACGACGCCGACATCAACCTGATGAAGCGGCTCCACGGCTCGGACTTCGAAGTGGTGCAGATGGCCGGTCTGGTCGCCGGCCCCTGAGCTGGTGCCTCCGGCGCTCCGCCGCGGCAAGCGCGGCGCGGCGCGGTGCAGGCGGAGCCCGATTCCCCTAAGGGGCCCCGCAACGATGGCCGCCGCGCTGCCGTGGCCGTACCTTGTGAGTCGGCATGTCCATCGGGTTCCCGGGAGCACGTGCGGATTCGTGCAGGTCCGGCGCGCTCTCGCCACGCGACCAAGGGCCGAGCTGACCTCCGGGCCCGCCCCCAACCAGGAGTAGCCGACTATGGCTGCGCAGAGTCCGCAGTTCCACGCTCCCATCTTTCTCGGAGCGGCGTTCTTCGTGTTCGGCCTGGCGATCCTCGAGAAGGTGCTGAACCTGTTCAACCTGAGCATCCCGTTCGCCGGCGTGTTCCCGCGCCAGCTGCTCGATTGGGCGGTGGCCCTCGTCATGTTCGAGATCGCGCTCTCGGTCCGGCAGCTGATCGAGATGCGGCTCGAGGACCGCGGCCAGTCGCGGTCCGAGGCACCTCCCGACCAGGGCTAGCGCTCCCGGCGGCCGGGAGTCGGAGCGCGTGCCGAGCCTGGAATGCCGCGCCATCCTGTTCGACCTGGACGGGGTGCTCGTGGACTCGCGCCGGTGCGTCGAGCTGGTGTGGGAGGCCTGGGCCGCCGAGCGGGGACGCGACCCGGCGCCGTTCATCGCCGTGGCGCAGGGCCGGCGGACGTCCGACACGGTGCGGCTGGTGGCGCCCGAGCTGGATGCGGCGGCCGAGGCGCGGGCCCTGGACCGGCTGGAGGAGCGGGAGGTCCGCGGCCTCGCCGCGGCCCCCGGTGCCGCGGCGTTGCTCGGCGTGCTCGGGGAAGGGCAGCGGGCGCTGGTGACCTCGTGCAGCCGCGCGGTGGCGAAGCTCCGGATGGCGGCGGCGCGCCTTCCCGTGCCACGCGTGTTCGTGTCGGCCGACGACGTGCGGCGCAGCAAGCCGGAGCCCGAAGGCTACCTGCAGGCGGCGGAGCGGCTCGCCCTCGCGCCCGGCGAGTGTGTCGTGGTCGAGGACTCGCCCACCGGTCTCGCGGCGGCGCTCGCCGCGCGGATCCGCGTGATCGCGCTGCTCACCACCTACCCGGCCGGCGCGCTCTCCCGGGCGGACGTGCGGCTGGCCTCGCTGGCGGACCTGCGGCTCGAGGCGGCTGCCCCAGGCCGTCTGGCCGTGACGTGGTCGGCCTGATGGCCCGCCGCTGCCGGAGCGCCGGGCGGTACCAGGGCCCAGGCGTGAGGCGGAGCGCTGGAGCGGCTCCAGCGATGCCAGGTCCTTGCAGCACCGTCGGTTAGCGGGGAACCGCCGGGCGGCTGGATGACCCGGACCGCCGTCGAGGTCAAACCCGAGCGAGTCTGGCGCAGATTTCGCGGTTGATGCGGGCCGGCCCCCCGATCCTCGGGGCGCATCGGACCACGTCGCACCGGCCGAAGGAGCACCCGATGGGCATCAACATCGGGCTGGACATCGGCGCGATCAGCCTCAAGCTGGCGGCGCTCGGCGGCGAAGAGGATCGCCCCGCGCTCGCGAAGCTGTGCGCCGCGGCACCCGCGTTTCGCCTCGTCGCGCACGGCCGCCGGCCGCTCGTCCTCTCCGAATACCTGCGGATCGCCGGAAGCCCCATCCAGAGCGCCTACGACCTGCTGCGCCTCTTCTACGGCGAGGTGCCCGAGGAGCAGGTCGAGGGCATCCGCGTCACGGGCTCAGGCAGCCGCACCATCGCGCAGATCGTCGGTCTCTACTACGAGAACGAGTTCAAGGCCATCGCGCGGATGATGGCCGAGTGCCATCCGGGGGTGGCGACGGTCTTCGAGCTGGGGGGCGAGAGCTCCAAGTACCTGCGGCTGGACGGCACGAGCATCGTGGATTACGACCGGAGCGGCGAGTGCGCCGCCGGCACGGGCTCCTTCATCGACCAGCAGGCGGCGCGGATGCGGTACACGGTCGAGGAGGTCGGGGACGTGGTGGCGGGGGCCTCCCGGGCGGCGTCCATCGCGGGGCGCTGCTCGGTGTTCGCGCGGAGCGACATGATCCACGCCCAGCAGAAGGGGTACACGCCGCCCGAGATCCTGCGCGGGCTGTGCGACGCGGTGGCGCGGAACTTCAAGGCGAGCGTGGTGAAGGGCCGCAAGGTCGCGCCGCCGGTGGCGCTGATCGGCGCGGTGGCACGGAACGCGGGGATCCGGGAGGCGCTCCGCGAGACGTTCCGTCTCGAGGGGGACGCGCTGGTGGTGCCCGAGCACCACGCGTGGTGCGGGGCCATCGGCGCCGCGATCCTGGAGGCCGAGGACACGCGCAAGCGCAGCCTCCGCGACATCCACCGGCTGAGCCAGCACGCGCGCGTCGCCGCCCCGGCGCCGGAGACCCCGGCGCTCTCGATGGACGACGTCGTGCTGCTGCGCCACCGCGTCGCGCCCTACGTGCCGCCGCCCGGGGACGCGCGCATCCGTGCGTATGTCGGCATCGACGTCGGCAGCGTCTCGACCAACGTGGTCGTCACCGACGAGGCCGGCGCGCTGATCCACGAGATCTACCTGCGCACGGCCGGCCGGCCGATGGAGGCGGTGCAGCAGGGCCTCTCCGAGGTGGCCGCCCGCTGGGGCGCGCGGCTCGACGTGTGCGGGGTGGGGACGACCGGCTCGGGCCGCGAGCTGATCGCGGAGTACGTCGGCGCCGACGTGGTGAACGACGAGATCACGGCCCACAAGACCGGCGCGTGGCGGGTGAGCCGGACGCTCGGCAGCGCGCCGGTGGACACGATCTTCGAGATCGGGGGCCAGGACTCGAAGTTCATCGCGATCGAGAACGGCGTCGTGGTGGACTTCGCCATGAACGAGGCGTGCGCGGCGGGCACCGGCTCGTTCCTCGAGCAGCAGGCGGAGAAGCTCGGCGTGAGCATCGACCGCGAGTTCGCGCGTCTGGCGCTGGCCGCACCCGCGCCCACCCGGCTCGGGGAGCGGTGCACGGTCTTCATGGAGCGGGACGTGACCGCGTGGCTGCACCGCGGCGAGACGGTCCCGAACCTGCTCGCCGGGCTCAGCTATTCGATCGCGCTGAACTACCTGAACCGGGTGGTGCGCGGACGGCGGATCGGTGCGACGATCTACTTCCAGGGCGGCACGGCCTACAACGATGCCGTGGCGGCGGCGTTCGCGCGCATCCTGAAGAAGAAGGTCACGGTACCGCCCCACAACGGGGTGATCGGCGCCATCGGGATGGCGCTGATCGCGCAGGAGTGGCACCGGGCCACCGGCGGGCGGACGCGGTTCCGCGGCTACGACCTCGCGGGGCTGCGCTTCACCAGCCGCGACTTCGTGTGCCGGGCGTGCTCGAACCTGTGCGACATGAAGGAGATCGTGATCGACGGCCAGCGGAGCTACTGGGGCGACAAGTGCTCCGACAAGTTCCGCAAGCCGTCCGCGACGGGCCGCACGCCGGTGATCGAGGACCTGTTCGCGCTGCGCGAGCGGTTGCTGGACGAGTTGCCGGCGGGCGCGGGGCCGGGCGCCGGCGGGCCGGGGAAAGGCCGGCTGCGGATCGGCGTGCCGCGCGCGATCCCCACCCTGGAGCGCTGGCCGTTCTGGCACCGGTACCTGGCGGAGCTCGGCTTCGAGCCGGTGCTCTCGCCGCCCACGGACCCGCACATCGCCGCGGCGGGCGTGGAGCTGGCCATCGCGCAGCCGTGCTACCCCATCCAGGTCACGCACGGACACGTGCGCGCCCTGCTCGAGGCGGGCGTGGACCACGTGCTGCTGCCGGTGATCGCCAACGCGGAGGCGGAGCCCGAGTCCGCCTGCCCGTCGCACTACTGCCCGTGGAGCCAGACGGTCGCGCACGTGCTGCGCTTCGCGCCGGCACTCGAGCCGCACCAGGCCAAGTTCCTGACGCCGGTCCTCCACTTCCAGCTCGGCCCGTGGCAGGTGAAGGAGGGCCTGGCCGAGGCGATGCGCCCCCTCGGCGTGCGGCGGCGCGCGAGCGACCGGGCGGTGGATGCGGCCTACGCCGCGCAGCGCGAGTTCCGCGCGCGGCTGCTGGAGGCGGGCCGCCGCGCGCTCGCGGCGCTCGAGGCGAGCGGCGAGCCGGGCGTGGTGCTGATGGGACGCGCGTACAACATCTACGACCGGAACGTGAACTGCGACGTGCCGCGCAAGCTGCGGCACCGCTACGGCGCCAACGTCATCCCCGTGGACTTCCTGGTGACCGGGGAGGAGCCGGTCGGCGACCTGCACGCGAACATGTACTGGACGTCGGGGCGGCGGATCCTGGCCGCCGCGCGGATGGCGGCCACCCGCGCCGACCTGCACCTGGTGTACGTGTCCAACTTCAAGTGCGGGCCCGACTCCTACATCAAGCGCTTCGCGCGCCGCGCCGCCGGCTCGCCGATGCTGGTGCTCGACTTCGACGGCCACGGCGACGACGCCGGCTACATGACGCGCTGCGAAGCGTACCTCGACAGCAAGGGGATCCTGCGATGCTACCAGCCGCAGGCCGAGCGGACGGCGGCCGTCAGCCGCTGAAGGGAAAGCGCGTCTACGTCGCACCGATGGCCGACGGGAGCGCGCGCGCCTTCGCCGCCTGCTTCCGCGCGCACGGGATCGACGCCGAGGTCACGCCGCCCTCGGACCAGCGCACGCTCGAGGTGGGGAACCAGTTCACCTCGGGCGACGAGTGCTATCCCGCCAAGATCACGGCCGGTGACTACCTCAAGGTGCTCGAGCGCCCGGACGTGGACCCCGCGCGCGTGGCGTTCTTCATGCCCACGGCCGGCGGGCCGTGCCGGTTCGGCCAGTACGCGCCGTTCCTCCGGCACGTGCTCGACGAGAACGGCTACGCGGCAACCGCGGTGGTCTCCACCAACGCCGACGGGAGCTACGGCGACCTGGGCGTGGGCCCGCAGTTCATCCGCAGCGGCTGGCGCGCCTTGGTGGCCGGCGACCTCCTGCGGAAGCTCGCCCTGATCCACCGGCCGTTCGAGCTCGAGCCGGGGGCGGCCGACGCCGCGCACGAGGCGTCCCTCGCCGACGTGTGCGGGACGATCGAGCGCGCGCCGCTGGCGCCGGCGCCGCAGCTCGCCGCCCTCCGCGACGCCGTGGTGCGCTCGCGCGACCGGTTCCGGCGCATCCCCGGGCGCCGGGACCGCTCCCGGCCGCTCATCGGCGTGGTGGGCGAGATCTTCTGCCGGCTGAACACGTTCTCCAACGACAACCTGGTGCGGCGCCTCGAGGCGCAGGGCGCCGAGGCCTGGATGTCGGACGTGACCGAGTGGATCTGGTACGTCAACGCCGACCACGTCCGCAAACTCGCTCTGCGCCACCGCCTGCTCACCCTGGAGCACCTCGTGGCGCGGCTGCGCCACCACGTGCAGCGGCGGGACGAGGCGCGGCTCCTCGCCCCGGTGCGCGAGGACTTCCGCGGCCTCGAGGAGCCCGAGGTCGGAGCGCTGCTGGCCGCCGCGCGTCCCTACCTGCCGGCGACCGGCGCCTACGGCGAGATGGTGGTGAACGTCGGGAAGGTCGTGGAGCTCGCGCATCGGGGCGTGGACGGCGTGATCGACATCAGCCCGTTCACCTGCATGAACGGGATCGTGTGCGAGGCGATCTATCCCCGGCTCAGCCGCGACCTCGGCGGCCTGCCGATCCGCAACTTCTACTTCGACGGCACGCAGTCGGACCTGGACCGCGACCTGGGAGTGTTCCTGGAGCTGGCCCGGGCGCACCAGAAGCGCAAGCGCTGGCGGCGCGCGTTTCCGCCGTACCCGGCCTCCTAGCCGGCACCCCCTTCCGCCCGCGCGCCATCGGAGAGCCACGCGGGCCGAGCGGCGGCTTTTCACCGGGTCACGGCGGTGCTAGGTTCGCTGCCACGTGCCGGCGACCCTGCTGATCCTGAATCCCGCCAGCGGCCATGGCCTGGGCCGCAAGCTGCGCCCGCGGATCGAGCGCGCGCTGCGCGAGACGGGCGTGGGCTTCGACCTGGTCGAGACGACGGCGCCGGGCGACGCGGTGCGCCTCGGTCGCGAGGCCGCGGCCGCCGGCGTCGAGCGCATCCTCGCGGCCGGCGGCGACGGCACCGTGCACGAGGTGGCCAACGGCCTCCTCGAGGCCCCGTCCGCCGCCGACGGCGCCACGCGGCCCGCGCTCGGCACCATCCCGATCGGCACCGGCAACGACTTCGCCAAGCTGCTCCACGTCTACAAGCTCCCGCCTGAGGAGGCCGCGAGGCGGATGGCGGCCGCCCGGGTGGAGCGGTTCGACGTGGGCCGGGTGATCGGCGAGTACTTCGACAACTCGCTCGGCATCGGCTTCGACGCGGAGGTGGCCCGCCAGGCCAACCAGACGACGAAGCTGAGCGGCCTCGCCGTCTACGTGGTCGCGGTGTACAAGACGTTCGTGAGCTTCCGCGCCCCGATGCTGGAGGTGGCCTCGGCTGCGCACAGCGAGACCGGGCCGATGATGATGCTCGAGTGCTCGATCGGTCGCAGCGCCGGCGGCGGCTTCTACCTCACCCCCGACGCCGATCCGGCCGACGGCCTGCTGGACGTCTGCCTGATCCGCAAGGTCGGCCTGGCCAAGTTCCTGCGCTACGTGCCGAGGGTGTTGAGCGGCAAGCACGTGGGCCTGGCCGAGGTGGCGATGTTCAGGACGGCGGCCCTGAAGATCCGGTCCACGGACCGGCCGCTGCTGCTGCACCTCGACGGCGAGGTGCGGGCCCCCGACTCCCGGGACATCGAGGTGACCCTGGAGGCGGGCCGCCTGCGGGTGCTCGTGGGCGCGTGAGAGTCGCGCTGCTGCTCGCGGCGGCGCTGGCCTCCGTCGCCCCGGTCGCGGCGCAGAACCCGCCCGCGCCGGCGCGCCCGGCGCCCGCGGACACGCTGGCGCGGGCCCCGGGAGACACGACGGGCCGGGGCGTCGATACCGCGCAGGTGCGGCCCGTCCGGGGCGACTCGGTGCGGCCCGTCCCGCCGGTGACGCCCGGCGGCGCGTTCCTCCGCTCGCTGATCCTGCCCGGCTGGGGCCAGGCGCTCCTGGGCCGGAACGTGACCGGCGGGCTGTTCCTGACGTGGGAAGGCGTCTGCGCGACGATGGTGTGGAAGACGCAGTGGCAGCTGGACTACGCGCGGGCGCGGGGCAAGTTCGTGGCGTCCCACACCCAGGAGCGCGAGGACTGGATCGTGCTGCTGGTGTTCAACCACTTCCTCTCCGCGGCCGAGGCCTGGGTCTCGGCCAACCTTTACGACTTCCCGGCCACGCTCAAGGTGCGGCGCCTGCCGGGCGGCGCCACGGGCGTGGGGCTCGAGGTGCCGCTGCGGTGAACCGCCGCCCGATCGGCGTGTTCGATTCCGGCATCGGTGGACTCACGGTCGTGCGCGAGCTGATGCGCCAGCTGCCGCACGAGTCCCTCGTCTATTTCGGCGACACGGCGCGGGTCCCCTACGGCAACAAGTCGCCCGAAACGGTGCGGCGCTACGGCCGCGAGATCCTGGAGTTCCTGCTCGCCCGCGACGTCAAGCTGGTGGTGGTGGCGTGCAACACCGTGAGCGCGCATGCCCTCGAGCACCTGCGCCAGGCGGCGCCGGTGAAGGTCGAGGGCGTGATCGAGCCGGGGGCCAGGGCCGCAGTCGGCGCGAGCCGCGGCGGCCGCATCGGCGTCATCGGCACGGCGGGCACGGTCGCGAGCGGCGCCTACGTCCGGGCGATCGAAGCGGCGGACGGGAAGGCGCGCGTCACCGCCCAGGCCTGCCCCCTGTTCGTGCCGCTGGTGGAGGAGGGATGGCTGGATCACGCGGCGACCCGCCTGATCGCGGAGGAGTACCTCGCGCCGCTCCGCGCCCAGGACGTGGACACGCTCGTCCTGGGGTGCACCCACTACCCGCTGCTCAAGCCGCTGCTCGCCTCCATGCTCGGTCCCTCGGTCGCGCTGATCGACAGCGCCCAGGAGACGGCGGCGACGGTCTCGCGCGAGCTGGCACGGTCCACGCTCCACGCGCCGGCCACCGCGTCGGCGCACGTGCATTTCGTGGTGAGCGACGACGTGAAGCGGTTCGTGCGGGTGGGACGGATGTTCCTGGGGGAGCGGGTGAAGGACGTGGAGCTGAAGGTGATAGGCGAAGGATGAAGCGTGAGAGGTGAGGGGTGAGAAGTGAGACGGTGAAGTGAGAGGCTCACGCTGCTCACTTCTGACTTTGAACGTCTCACCCCTCACCCCTCACCTCCCACCTCCCACCCTTCAGGTTTCTCCGGCCACCTCATCAGCCGGATTCCATCCGGGTCGATCACGGCGTACGCCCT
>DATJUT010000050.1 GCA_035502185.1 Gemmatimonadales bacterium | reverse complement strand
GATGGCCGAATTCGCGCGTGAGGCTCTGGGCTGGAACGAGTGGTTCGCCTCGCAATCCGGCCGCTGTCGCGGGAATGACAGCTTCGCACGCGTTGCCGCGGTTGATCGTGACCAGCTCCTGCTGCTCGGCGCACCCGGCTTGTTTCGGGCCAAGATCTCAGGCAAGTACCACGACGCAGCGGCCGCCTCGCAGCGGCCCTGCGTTGGGGACTGGGTGTGCGTGGAGAAGTCCGGGGAAAGAGTCCGAGCACCACCATGTTGCGGCGGTTCCTGCCTGTTGCTGACAATGGGCCCTGGTGGGATCGAACCACCGACCAACGGATTATGAGAGGGGTACTGGCTCGGCACCACTCGGCACGACTCGGCACAGCTCAGCACAGCTTGGCCGTTCTTGTGCATGCGGCTCGGGACTACTCAGCACCACTTGTACCACTTGGCACTGCTCGGCACCACTCGTCACCCACGGTTTCACCCACCGCCTGTTCGGCCATTGCTCTAGAGGCCGAACCTCACGAATCAGAAGGGCCCGGCAATGTGCCGGGCCCTTCGCGTCAACGGGTGGACTGCGTCGGCCTAGTGCTTCTTCGCAGCCGGGGCTGGCATCGCCCGGCTCGTAACGCCGATATCTACGAAGGCCAGCCACTGGCCGTTCACCTTCCTGAAGGCGGTCACGGAGTTGCCCGTGTCGGGGAACATCGCCGCCATTCCCGGGGGCGCGTGCGGCCCGGGCTTGAAGGTCTCTACGTAGGTGTACCACGCCAACGCCAGCGGGCCGTTCGCCTCGACGCCAGTGACGGTGAGGGAGCATTGGTACGTCCCGTAGCTCAGGTCCTTGACGAGCTCAGCCTGAATTGCCGCCCGGCCCTTGACTGCAGGCTCGTTGGGGTACATCGCCACCGCGTCTTCGGCGTAGAACATCGCGACCGAGTCCGCCCGGCCAGCGGCCCATTCCCGGCAGAATCGGTCGAGGCCAGCCTGAAGAGCGGTCTTGGCCGAGTCCGACTCGGCTTTCATACGGGCGGCCATCTGCTCGGGGGACTCGGGCTTCGGGGCGCAAGCGGCGAGCGCGAGCAAGGTGACCGCGGCGATGCAGCGGGTCATGCCTTCCTCCTGGATTGCGGTCGCGGGCAAATGTACGCCGCGCCCAACCACTCGCCAGCCAATGGCGAGGGCCGTAGTCGGCATGCTCTCGCCGCCGCGCATGGTTGCGCCGAGAGCATACCGCTGACCGTTGTGGAAGGGAGAATGGGCCCTGGTGGGATCGAACCACCGACCAACGGATTATGAGTCCGCCGCTCTAACCATCTGAGCTAAGGGCCCGTGCCGGGCAATCTGGGGCCGCCGCCAGGGCGCGACAAGACCGGCCGGCGGCTCCGTCGCGGCGCGAACGCCGGAACGCCTACGGTGCCCGGTCGGCGCCGCTCACCCTCCCCGACGGCCCGGAGGGTCGCGACCACCGGGACCGGCTCAGCCAGCGCGCCGTCGCGTCGAACAGCCGCGCGACGCCGATGCTCTGCATGCAGTGCGGGCGCACCTCGCAGTCCTGGAGGTAGCAGCGGCGACAGGGCAGCGGCGTGACGACCTTCTCGCCGAGGCCGAACAGGTCGATCTCGGCGTCGGAGGTCGGGCCGAAGAAGGCGATGGTGCTCACGCCCTGCGACAGCGCCAGGTGCATCGCGAGCGAGTCGCTGGTCACCACGGCGTCGCACCGGCCCAGCAGCGCGGTGAACACCAGCAGGTCCGGCAGGAGCGGCGCCGCCAGCACGCCCGGCCGGTCGGCGGCGGCCACGATCCGCGCGTTGCGCACCGCCTCCTCCACGCCGCCCGTGAGGATCACCGCGGCGCCCAGCTCGTCGTGCAGCCGGGCGGCCAGCTGCGCGGTGTCGTCCTCGCCCCAGCTCTTGTACTTCCACCGCGTGCCGGCGCCGGTGTTGAGCGCGACCACCTTCGCGCGACGCTCTCCGCCGAGGTCCGTGCCGGTCTGCGCGGCGAGGTCCATCAGGACCCGGTCCGCCTCGAGGCGCGCCGCCGGCGGGATCTGCACCAGCGGCCGCTCGACCGGCCCGGCCAGGCGCAGCCCGTCGAAGAGGATCTGGCCGAAGGTGCGCGCGTTCGCCTGCTTGCGCCGGTTGGCCTCGGCGAGCCCGCCGTCCTCCTCGGAGCGCAGCAGCCCCATCCCGAACCACTCCTCGAGGTCGGGCGTGTAGCGCAGGCTGCCGTCCGCCGCGCGGTAGGCGCCGGAGAGCTGCAGCGACCTGAGCAGGCTCGCGAGGTGGCAGGCCACCCGGCTGTCGTCGAGCGAGATGACCCAGTCGAACTGGGTCTCGCGCCAGGCGCCGGGCTCGTCCGGCGTGCGCACGAAGCGCACGTCGCCGTGGTAGCCGATCAGCGGGACCGCGGCGGCGTCGGTGATCCAGGTCAGCTCCAGCGCGGGGTCGAGGCGCTTGAGCCCCGGCACCAGCGACGTGGTGCGCACGACGTCGCCCAGGGCACCGAGCTTGATCAGGGCGACGTGCATCAGCGGTGCGCCGTCCGGGACGACCAGGCCGCCAGGAGGTCCCCGGCCACGGCGGACCAGTCGTAACGCTCGAGCACCGCCGCGCGCCCGCGCCGCGCGAGCGCCGCTCGCTCGTCCGGCGCCGCGACGAGCCGCGCGAGCTGCGCCGCGAACCGTTCGGCGTCGTCGGCCAGCACGAAGCCCTCACCCTCCGACAGCTCGAGCCCGCCCACGCCCGGCGTGGTGGTCACCACGGCGCGCTCGTAGGCCAGCGCCTCGAGGATCTTGCCCCGCGTGCCGCTGCCCTGGAAGACGGGCACCACGCACAGCGCGTGGGCCGCGTAGAGCGGCGCCACGTCCTCGGGCGAATCCTCGAAGCGCACGGGGGCGCGCGCGAGCCGGCGCCGCACCTCGTCGGGGGCGCGCGAGCCGGCGATGGTGACGGCGACCCCGCGCGGCAGCAGCGGCAGCACGTGATCGAGGAACCAGTACAGCCCCTGCACGTTGGGCGCGTAGCCGAGCGACCCGAGGAGCAGCACGGCCGGCGGGGTCGGCGGCGGGGCCGGCGTGATCGCGGCCGCGTGGGTGCCGTTCCGGGTCGCGGCCCAGCGGCCGCCGGGCACGAGCTGGCGGTAGCGGGCGAGATCGGCCGCCGAGTATGCGAACGCCAGGTCGGCGCCGAGGACGGCTTCCCGCTCGAACCGCGCCAGCGAAGCGCGGTGCAGCAGCTCGACCAGCGGGCGGCCGCGGCGCACCGCCGTGGAGCCGGTCTGCCGCAGGAGGTCCGACTCCACGTTGTGGAGGGTCATCGTGCGGAGCGACCGGGGCAGGTGGCTGCGGTCCGGCAGGTACGCCGCCATCCGCAGCTCCTCGGCGTGGATCACGTCGGGGTGCCACCCGTGCATGAACTCGTGCACCCGTTGCCGGAGCGAGCTCGAGACCGGCCACTGGTGGTAGCTGCGCGTCAGCGCGTGCCAGGCGCGGAGCGGCAGGCGCTCGCGGTCGAGCGTGTGCAGCTCGACCTCGGTGCGCCCGCCCGCGTCGGCGGCGTGGTTGCGGACGATGGGCCCGTGGCCCTGGTCGAGCGCGAGCAGCCTGACCTCGACGCCGAGGCGCTGGAGCTCCGGCCAGAGGTACGCGTTGCGGACGCGCGAGCCGGTGTTCGGCGGCCACGGGTTGTCGGAGAGCAACGCCAGGACTTTCACGCGGCGCTCGCCGTCACGGAGTGGGCGCTCCGGTCAGCAGCCGCTCGAGGGGCACGACCAGCCGGTCCCAGTCGTACCGGTCCACCGCCGCGTCCCAGGCGGCCTGCCAGCCGGCGTCGAGCGACGCCAGCACCGCGGCGGCGAACTCCCCGGTCGCCGGGGCCGCGATCCGCAGGAACGGCAGGTCCTCGCCCGCGTACGCGCCGAGCGGTGTGCTCACCACCGGCTTCCGCGCGGCGGCGCAGTCGAACACCTTGATCGGCAGCATCGCGTCGGTGAGCGCGTTCCGCGCGAACGGAACCACGCCGACGTCGAACAGCGCGACGTGCGCCGGCACCTCGTCGGGGGCGACGAACCCGGTGACGGTCACGCCGGCGCCGGCGTCTCTCAGCTCGCCCGCGCGCTCGCCGCCGCCCACCACCAGGAGCTGTGCCGTCGGCCGCGCGCGCCGCACGGTGCGCCAGGTCTCGATCAGCAGTCCGGCCAGCAGCCATCCGTCGAGCCCGCCGGTGAATCCGATCACGGGCCCCGGGCCCAGCGCCAGCCGCTCGCGCAGCGACGCGGTCGGGAGCGCCACCGCGTCCCGGAACCGGCGCACCCAGGTGCCGTTGGGCACCAGCAGGGCGTCGCGGCCGAACTCCCGCTTGAGCACCTCGATCAGCACGCGCGAGGAGGCGGTCACGGCAGCCGCGCCCCGCAGCTCGCGTGCGATGAACCGCCGCACCTCGCCGGCAGCCGCGCCGCGTGAGGCCAGCTCGAGGCCCGCGACGTGGTCGTCGGGCAGATCGTACACCACGCGCACGCGCCGAAGCCGCGGTGCGCGCACCTCCCCGGTGTTCTGCGTGACCACCCCCTCCGCCCGGGCGGCGCGCGCGAATACGGCGAGCCACAGCGACTGCCAGGCGCGGGAGGCCGCGGGCCAGCGCGGCAGGGAGGGGAGCCGCCGGGCCGTGACGCCCGGGCCGAGCGGGCGGCGCGCGGTGGTGAATGCCTGGCGCAGGTGCCACAGCAGCTTGCCCGCGAGGCCGAGGCCCGACGGCTGGCGCTCGCCGTAGAGGATGGTGACGCGATGCCGCGCGCCGAGCGCGAGCGCGATGTCCGCCGCCCGGTGCCGCAGCGGCGTGTTGGGCACGGCCGGCACGACCCAGATCTTCACGGGCGCCGCGCCGTCATCACCAGGCTCTCGAAGTCGCGCGCCGCCTGCTCGTACTCCCGCGACGGGGCGACGGCGCGCGGATCCGCGAAGCCCGCGGCGCGCAGCCGCTCGGCGAGCGTCTCGGCGTCGTAGGCGTAGAGGTGCTCGCCGTCCTGCCGGAAGTGGTGGTTGAGGGCGTCGGCGCGGGTCACCGCTCCCGGCGGAAGGAACGGCGCGAACGCGCCGGCGAACGCGGCGTCGCCGTCGACGTAGGCGCGCACGTGACGGGCGAGATCCGGGACGCTGAGGCGCAGCACGCCCCCGCCGTGGAGCACCCGCCGCGCCTCCGCGAGGAAGTGCGCGGTCTCCGCCGGCCACGCGAGGTGCTCGAACAGGTGCTCCGCGTAGACCTCCCCGGCCGATCCGTCGGCGAACGGCCAGGCGCGACGCACGTCCAGCCGGAGGTCGGCGGCCGGGTGGATGTCCACGTTCACCCAGCCCGTCCGCAGCCGGTCGCCCGATCCGAGGTGCAGCCTGAGGCCGCCGCCCGTGTTCAGCGCCGCGATCGCGTGCCGCCGCGTGAGCAGCGTTCGCCGGTGCACGTAGGCCACCACCAGCTCGAGCCGGAGCCGGCGCCAGGCCGCAGCGAGCGGGCCGCTCACGCGCTCACCCGCCGCCGCGTCCGCACGATCTCGGCGAGGTGCGCCTCGACCTCGTCCACCATCCGCGCGCCGAGGAACCGCTCGCGCACGGTGGCCTTGCCGCCTTCCCGCAGCCGCTCGCGCAGCGGCGCATTTCCGAACAGAAACGCCAGCCGGTCGGCCAGGTCGCCAGCGTCGCCCGCCCGGAAGAGCAGGGCATTCCGGTCGCGTTCGAGGATCTCCGAGCTGCCGCCCGTGCCGGTGCCCACCACCACGCATCCCGCCGCCATCGCCTCGAGCTGGACGATGCCAAACGGCTCGTCGTACTCCGACGCGAACACCAGCACGTCATGCGCGCGGTAGAGCGGTAGCAGCTTCTCGCGCGGAACGGCGCCCGCCCACCGTACTTGGGCGGCCACTCCCAGCTGGTCCGCCCGGCGGCGCAGTGCCGCGACGTAGTCCAGCTGCTCTTCGGGACCGGCCACCGTGAGCGTCACCCCGCTCTCGCCTCGCCGGCGCAACGCGCCCAGCGCCTCGACGACGGTGTGCACGCCCTTGGCCTCCCACAGGCGGCCGACGAACAGGATCTCCCGTCCGCCGGCGCCGCGCGGCGCGGGCGCCTCGTCCGCGGCGCGCGCGTAGTCGCCGAACAGTCCGTAATAGACCAGCCGCTCCGTGCCTGCGGCCGTGAAGCCGCTGCGGTGCAGCAGGTCCATCATGAAGCGCGAGCCGTACTCGAGGTGGTCGAACCGCAGCGGCGCGGCCTCCGTGGCCACGCCACGGAGGCGCGCGAGGCCGGCGAACACCCGGCGCGCCGCGCGGCGCCAGCTCGGCTCGGGCCGGGGCGCGAAGATCCCCGCCCAGGGATCGAGGTCGGCCGGATCCACGAACTTCCGGAGCGGCCAGTCGCCGAACACGTAGATCACCGTCGGCACCGGCCCGTTCATCAGGCGGCTCAACACCTGGTGCGACACGCCGCCGGTGTTCCAGAGGAAGACGACGTCCGGGCGCGCCTCGGCGAGCAGCCGCTCGACCGCCGCGCGGTCGGCCGCCTGCCGGCGCGCCTCGCCGCCCAGGCCGAGCACGCCGGGCGTCGTGCCCATCCGCGAGCGCAGCACGCGGGCGACCCGCGGCTCGGCCGCGGCTCCGCTGGCCGCGCCGGCGTCGCCGGTGAGCACCCACACCGCGTGGCCGCGCGCGGCGAGCGCCTCCGCGACCTCGCGCGCGGCGACCTCGTAGCCCCCGAGGCTCACCGGCGGATACAGGTCCGAGAGGACGAGGACGCGCATCAGGCCCCGGACCGGGCGGGCGCCAGGTGCCGCAGGTCCCGCACCAGCTCGGGCCAGATGGTGCGGCGGCCGAGCAGGTACACGGCGGCCGCGGCGGCGACCGCGCCGGCGGCGCAGCCGGCGAACAGCGCCGGCCAGGGCGCCAGCGCGCCCGCCACCCAGAAGCTGGCGGCGAACGTCGCCGCGAGCGCGACGAGGGGCAGCACGACGTTGTCGAGCCAGGCGGGCCGCGCCGCCGCCGGCAGCAGCGCCCGCAGCACCACGACCAGCGGGACCGTGGCCGCCAGGTGCGCCACCGGAATGGCGACGATGCCGAGCGGGCCGGCGAGGGCGAGCGCCAGCCCGACCTCGACCGCGAGGTATGCCAGGATGATGCCGAGCGACCACAGCGCCGGCCGCACCACGCGGACCGCGGCGTCGAGCGGGATCAGCACCGCGCCGGCGGTCATGTGGAGCGCGAAGATCCGCAGCGCGAGCGTCGCCGGCAGCCAGCGGCCGCCGAAGACGGCGGTGATGACCGGCGTGGCGAGGCCGGCCAGCAGCGCGAGCGGGAAGCCGATGAGGAGCGCGTTGTAGCGGACGGCGCGCGCGAGCACCCGGCCCAGGCGCACGGCGTCGTCCTGGATCAGCGCGACCGTGGGGAAGACCACCTGGCCGATCGCGTGCGCGAGGCCGATGCCCACGCGGCTGGTCATGTCCAGGCTCCACCGCAGGTAGCCCACGCCCACCGGGCCGAACAGCGGCGTCCCCAGCCAGTTCACCATGCCGGCGTGAAAGCCGGACACGATGCCGGTGAGGTGGAGGGGCAGGCCGCTCCGGATCACCTCGCGGAGCCGGCCGAGGCGCGGGAGGGCGCGCGGGCGGACCGGATACCACCAGGCGAGGACGACCTGGCGGGCGGCCTGCGTCAGCGCGGTGGCGGCCACCAGGCCGGCCACCCCGGCACGCAGGAACCCCAGCGTGGCGAGGATCGTGATGTAGGCGACCTGCTGCACCAGGTCGAGGACTGCGAGCCGCGCGAAGTCGAGGCGGCGCTGCACCAGGACGTTGGCGCGGAGCGCCGCGGCGCCGAGCAGGGTGGGCAGGTAGAGCAGCACCGCCAGCGGGAGCCACGACGGCGCGCCCCGGACCTCGGCGCCGGCGGCGACGGCGATGACGGGGAACGCCAGCACCGCGACCCACAGCTGCAGCGACGAGGCGAGCGAAAGGTCGCCGGCGGCCGGGTCGTCCTTCTGGCGCACGAACGCCTGGGAGAGCCCGAAGTCGCCCACCAGCGCGGGAATCGAGACGACGAAGGCGAGGATGCCGAAGCGCCCGAGGTCGGCCGGCGCGTAGAGACGGGCGACGGTGATGGCGGACAGCAGCCCGAGCGGCAGCGCGAGCACCTGGCGCACGCTCGCCACGGCGGTCATCCGGGCGGCGCGGCGCTCGATCCCGGGGTCAGCCACGCCGGGGGGCGCTCATCCCGGGGTGCGCGCTCCGGGGCGCGACCTGGCCAGCAGCCATTCCATCGGTCCGGGGCGTTGCTCCGCCATGGCCAGCTCGCGGGCCAGCGGGGAGAGTCCGCGGAGCGCCGCGAACCGGCCCGGATGGCGCCGCGCGGTCCGCACGGTGTGCACCGCATGGCTGGGCCGGAACCGCTCGACGAGGGTGGAGGAGATCGTCGGATCGATGAAGTCGTGCAGCTCCACGATCACGTCGCACCCGGCCAGCCGCTCCACGACGGGCGGGGTGAAGAGCGACAGCTCGCACCCCTCGCAATCACAGACGATGAGACCGTCCGCCAGGGCGCCGAAGCGCCCGAGGTCCTCGGCGGAGACGGCGCCCCCCAGGTGCAGCCGGTCGAGGACGCCGTTGGCGCGCGCCGTCTCGCGGCAGGCGTCGAGTGCCGCCGGATCGGAGTCGTGGGCGTGCACCTGGGCGGCCGGCCACAGCAGCGCCAGCCCGACGGCGTAGTAGCCCTCGGCGCAGCCGATGTCCATCACGTGGGCGTACGGTCGGCGGCGCAGCTGCTCGAGCCAGGGGTGCAGCTCGCACTCGTAGCTGCCCACCAGCTTCGGGTACAGCATGCTGCCGAACGCGCGCGGCGCAGGGTATCGCATCCCCCGGAAGGGACCGTCGAGCACCATGCGCGCGGCGAGCGCCGGCGATCCGGCCAGCGCCGCCTCGGCCTCCCGGGTGGCGTCCAGTCTGCTGCGACGCAGCAGCTCGCCCAGCCGCACCAGCCGGGAGCCCACCACCGCCCACCACCGCGGTGAGGCCGCCGTTCTCCTCGCCACCCGGGCCGCGAACGTCCCGGGGCGGGCGCCCGGCGCAGGCGGACTCGACTCGAGCGGCTCGGCTTCCACGGGCAGTCATCGTAGGCCCTTTTGGCGGATCGCGCCAGAGCGCGCTAGCATTAGCGGCGCATGACCGCGCGCCGCGACGGCTCGCCCCTGCGAGTGGGCATCAACGCCCGGCTGCTGGCCGGCCCCGACCGGCGCGGCTTCAACCGCTACACGGCCGAGCTGGTGCGCGCGCTGGCGGCGTCGGGGCGGGTCGAGCCGGTGCTGTTCTCCGATGCGCCGATCCACCCCGTCCACGGCCTCGATCAGATTCCGCGCGTGCTGCGCTTCGTGCGCCCCCAGGCGCTGTGGCAGCACCGCTGGCTCCCCGGCGCGCTGCGGCGCGAGCACATCGAGCTGTTCCACGCGCCCGCGCACTGGGGCGTGCCGTGGCACTCGCCCTGCCCGGTGGTGGCCACGATCCACGACCTCGCCGACCGGGAGCGCCCCGAGCTCGCCGTGCACGGCGGCCTGAGGGCCGCGGCGCGCCACGAGATGGAGCAGTGGCTGGTGCTGCGGAAGACCCGGCGCATCATCGCCGTCTCGGAGTGGACGGCCGGCAGCATCGCGCGCCACCTCGGCGTCGAGCGCGAGCGGATCGCGGTGACGGTCGAGGGCGCGGCACCCGCGTTCGACCTGGCGCCCGAGCCGGCGCGCGTGTCGGCGGTGCGCGCCGAGTTCGACCTGAAGGACCCGTATTTCCTCTACGTGGGCGGGTTCGACGACCGGAAGAACCTCGGCGCCATCGTCGAGGCCCTCGGGATGCAGCCGCCGGAGCGGCGCGCGACCGTGGCGCTGGTGGGCGAGGGTGGCCCGGGGGCCGACACGCTCAGGCGCGGCGCCATCCGCTCGGGCGTGAAGGCGTGGATGCGGTTCCTCGGCGGGATGGACGACGCGCGGCTCGCGGCGCTGTACGCGGGCGCCCTGGCGCTGGTGCTGCCGTCGTGGCTGGAGGGCTTCGGCCTCCCGGTGGTGGAGGCGATGCACATGGGGACGCCGTCGCTCATCTCGACCGGCGGCTCGCTGCCGGAGATCGCGGGCGACGCCGGCCTGCCGTTCCCGCCCGACAACGCCGGCGCCCTGGCGGCCGCGATGCGGCGCCTCGCGTCGGATCGCGCGCTGCGCGAGAGCCTGGCCGCCCGGGCACGCGAGCGCGCGCCGTTCTACACCTGGCGGCGCGCCGCCGAGCAGACCGTCCGCGTGTACGAGGAGGCGCTCGGGGCGACCGCCTAGAGCACGCCTCCCCGCCGGAACATCCCGACCTCGTCGAACTGGCGCTCGAACAGGGCCCGGACCTCGTCGCGCGAGACCACCGCGACGCCCGCCTTGGCCACCTCGATGCCGGCCGCGTAGTTGGCCAGCTCGGCCGCCTCCAAGACCGTCGCCCCGGCCGCGAGCGCGGTGCCGACCCACGCGGTCACCGTGTCGCCGGCCCCCGAGACGTCGTACACCTCGCGGGCGTGGGAGCTCAGCCGCTCCACGCCGCCGCTCCGGGTCAGGAGCGCCATCCCGTGCGCGCCGAGCGTGAGGAGCAGGTTCTCCACCTCCAGGCGCTCCATGACGGCGGGCAGCGTGTCGGCGTGCTCGATGTCCAGCACGGCGCCGATGGCGGCCTCCAGCTCGCGCCGGTTCGGCTTGAAGACGGTGGCGCCCTTGTAGGCGAAGAACTGCTTGAACTTCGGGTCCACGACCGACGGGATGCCCCGCTCGCGCGCCACCCGCAGCGTGGTCTCGATGACCGGCGGCGCGAGCGCGCCCTTGTTGTAGTCCTCGAGCAGCACCGCGTCCACGTCGCGCATCGTCTTGGCCAGTCGCTTGCGCAGCGCCTCCAGGGTCTCGCCCTCGAGCAGCGCGTCCTCTTCCTCGTCGAACCGCAGCATCTGCTGCCCGCGCGCGACCACGCGCGTCTTGGACGTGGTGGGGCGCTCCGGCGTGGTGACGATGCCGTCGTCGCGGATCCCGGCCGCCACCATCTCGGTGCGGAGCTGCTCGCCGCGCCGGTCGTCGCCCACGGTGGCCACCAGCGTGACCTCCGCGCCGATGGCGGCGACGTTGGCCGCGACGTTCGCCGCGCCGCCCAGCGCGTAGCGGCGCTCCGCCACGCGCACCACCGGTACCGGCGCCTCGGGCGAGATGCGCTCGACGTCGCCGATCAGGTAGATGTCGAGCATCGCGTCGCCCACGACGACGATGCGGCGGTGCGGCATGCCCTCGAGCAGTGCGTTCAGCCGGTCGCGGGTGATCACGCGTTCTCCTCCAGCAGGTCCGCCACGGCCGTGGCGATGGCGAGGCAACAGGTTAGCCCCGGCGACTCGATGCCCACAAGGTTGATCCAGCCCGCGAGGCCGCGCCCCGACTCCTCGGCGATCACGAAGTCCCGGAACGGCTCGCCCGGGCCCTGGAGCTTGGGCCGGATCCCGGCCAGGTCGGGCGAGAGGTCCTCCGGCTCGAGGCCCTCGAGGTAGCGCGAGGCGGCGGCGAAGAACGTGTCGCGGAGCCCCGGCGAGACGCCGTAGTCCTGGACGCGCTCGGCGAGGTACTCCGCGTCGGGTCCCAGGCGCACGCCGCCCGCCAGGTCGAGCGTGACGTGGATGCCGAGGTGCGAGAGGCGCGGGGTCGGGTAGACGAGGTGGCGCACCAGGTGCGCCCGGCGCGGGTGCACCCGGAAGTAGTGCCCGCGCGCGAAGTGCAGCCGGTAGCCCGCGGCGATCGGGTCGAGCCCCGGGAGCGCGGCGACCGTGTCGGCGTCGAGGCCCGCCGCGTTCACCACCGTCCGCGCCTCGAGCGTGGTGGTCTCGCCGCCGCTCCGCGCCGCGACGCGGAAGCCGCCCCCGCGCGCCGGCTCGGCGCCGATCACCTCGTGGCGCCACGCCGCGGCGCAGCCGTGCGCCTCCGCGTCGGCCAGCAGGCTCGCCATCAGCCGGTGCGAGTCCACGATGCCGGTGTCCGGCGACCACAGGCCCCGCGTCGCACGGACGTTCGGCTCCAGGGCGCGCACCCCGGCGGCCGACAGCGGCACCAGCGACGTGACGCCGTTGGCCCCGGCCTGGCGGAGGATCTCCTCGAGCCGCGGCTCCTCGTCGGCCGTCGTGGCGACGATCAGCTTGCCGAGCCGCGCGTGCGGCACGCCGCGCTCGGCGCACCACGCGTACAGGCGGCGGCTGCCCGCCCCGCACAGCCGCGCCTTCAGGCTGCCGGCCGGGTAGTACAGGCCCGCGTGGATGACTTCGCTGTTGCGGCTGCTGGTCTCGACGCCGAAGCGCTCGTGGCGCTCGATCAGGACCACCTCGCGGCCCCGCGCCGCCAGCTCGCGAGCGCAGGCGAGCCCGACCACGCCCGCGCCGACGACGACGGCGTCCGCGTCCAAGCGCTCAGTCGCCCGGGTGGACTCGGCCCGTGTAGCGGCGGCGGATCTCGGCCCGGACGCGCCACACCCACCGGTCGCCGCGGGCGCCCGCCACGTGGTTCGCGTTCCGGACGAAGTGCCGGCCCACGTCGGCGCTGAGGTCGACGCCGGGCACGGGCGTCCAGCTGGCCTGCGCCGCCAGGCGCAGCGTGCGCTCCACCACGCCGGTGAGGAACCACAGCGAGTCGGCGTACTGGGACACCGCCGGGTAGTGGGTCCCGATCGCCCCCTGGCCCTGGCGGATGAGCGTGACCTCGCCCGCCAGGAGCGCGCGCGGGGCCGGGGCGGTGGTCACGCGCGCCGTGAGCTGGTCGTAGTCGTCGTGGCTGCGCGCCAGGCCGACGGAGTCGCTGGTGTACTGCTCCTGGTTGGCCGGCGTGCGGTAGGCGAGGTTCGTGACCCGGGTGTAGAACGCGGTCCAGCTCACGGCGCCGCGCAGGGCGCCGCCCGACGCGTTCAGCGTGAAGCCGTAGCCCGGCGGCTCACGGTCCGAGGTCTGGCGGCGGTCCACCTGGATGTCGTCGAGGTACAGCTGCCCGAACAGGCGCAGGCCCGGCCGCACCTGCCAGGTGACGTCGCCCGCCAGCAGCGAGTTGCCGGTGGTCTTGCCCTGGTACTGCGCCAGCAGCCACAGGTTGAGCGGGTTGAGGTACCACGGCTCCCAGCTGCGGTTGATCCCGCCCTCGTTGGCGTACAGCATCGCCTCGGAGAGGGAGAAGGCGAACCGGTCCGTCGGCTCCACCACCAGCCGGTGGACCGACAGGAAGCGGCGGTCGAGCGTCGAGGTCTGCGACTGGCCCACCGAGTCGGCCCACTCGGGCAGGTCGTTCAGCTCGGTGGCGACCATCTCGAGCCGCAGCCGCCGCGGCCCGAGGCGCAGGAACAGGTGATCGTAGGCGTAGGGCGCCGTGGAGAGGATCAGGCCCTCGGCATCGGGCGAGCCCCAGTTGCGGTCCACCAGGCCGAAGAACGCCTCGAAGTACTTCCACGATGCGATGACGTACGCCTCGTCGTTCCGGCCGGCGACGATCCGGTCCTTCTTGCCGATGTACTCCGGGTCGTACTTGAGCCGGTTGTCCACGCGGGGGTGGGTGACGAACGCGAAGTGCGGCAGCTCGACCGACAGCGCGAGATCGGCCTGGGCGAACGCCCGGGCCGTGTCGCCGGCCGGCCGCCAGGCCTCGCGACTCGCGTCCGACGCGCCCAGCACGCCGACGCCGCCGTCCAGCTTCCAGCGCACGGCGTCCTGCCGTTCCTCCAGCTCGCCCGCCAGGAGCCGCAGCTGGCTGCGCACCGACGCCGGGAGGCCGGCCGTATCCACCCGCGCGACGGCGCGCGCGACGTCGGCGCGCTTCAGCGGACGGGTCAGGGGGTCGAGACCCAGGAGCACGCCGGCCCGGATGAGGTGCTCCACGTAGGGCGTCACCCAGGAGCCGAGCGGGAGGTACAGGCTGCTCTCGATGCCGCCCGCGGGCTCGGCCGCCGCCGGTGGCGCCTTGCTGACCAGGGTCCGCGACGGGCCCATGGCCGCGGTGTCGGCCGTCGCCGTGGCGCCCGGCGGCGCCTTGCTGATGAGGCCCCGGGGGTGCCCCGCGGCCGCGGTGTCGGCCGGTGCCGCCGGACGGAGCGTGTCGTTCTGCGCCGTGAGCGGAGCGGCGGCGCCGAGGGCGATGAGGCAGGCGAGAAAATGGTGCCGCATGGCGGCGAATATAGGTGCGGGACCGGCGCACGCGTCAGGGGATTGGGGTTTGGGGTTTCGGGTCCCCAACCCCTAACCCCCAATCCCCAACACCGTGTTTATTCCCCTCCGTGCGATCCCGTCCCTCGCCCCTGCTCGTCATGCTCGTCGCGGTCGTGGCCATGTCCTGGGCCGCGCCGCTCATCCGGCTGTCCGGCGCCCCGCCGCTGGCGATCGCGGCCTGGCGCCTCTCCTTCGCCTCGCTGCTCCTCGCGCCGGCGTTCGCGGCCTCTCGCGGACGGATGGAGTGGTCGCGGCTCGGCCGCCCCGGGCGTCGCCTCGCCCTCCTCGCCGGCGGCCTGCTGGCGCTGCACTTCGCGTCGTGGATCACGTCGCTGCGGCTCACGAGCGTCGCCGCCTCCGCGGTCCTCGTGTCCCTGTCGCCGGTCTTCGCGTGGGGGTTCTCGCGCGTCTTCCTGCACGAGCGGCCGGGCCGGCGCCAGGCGGCGGGCATCGTGCTGGCCGTCCTGGGCGCCGTGGTCATCGCGCTCGGCGACTACCGAGCCGCCGGGCACGGCGCGCTGCTGGGCGACCTGCTGGCCCTCGTCGGCGCCGTGTGCGGCGGGGCGTACTTCGTCATCGGCCGGCGGCTCCGCGCCCACCTCGGTCTCGTGGCGTACATCGCGCCGGTGTACGCCGTCGCGGCGGTGGTGCTGCTGGCGTGGGCGGGACTCCGGGCCGAGGCGTTCGTCGCCTATCCGGCCACCGACTGGGCGATCTTCGCGGCCCTCGCCGTGGGCCCGATGCTGGTGGGACACGGCGGCCTCAACTACGCGCTGCGCTACCTGCCGGCCTACACGGTCAACGTCGCGGCGCTCGGGGAACCGGTCGGTGCCACGCTGATCGCCTGGCTGCTGCCCGCCATCGCCGAGCCGCCCGGGACGAGCGCGCTGGCGGGCGGCGCGCTCGCCCTCGCCGGGATCGCCCTGGCGCTCGGCCGCGCGGGCGGCGCCGGGGCGGAGCGCACGTCCCCCCGTTAGCTTTCGCGCCGGATGACCTCCACCATCGACACGGTCCGGGGCCGGACCGTCGAGTCCCGCCACGTCGTCTCCGCGGCCGTCGTCGACGCGGACGGACGGCTGGTGGCGCGGACCGGCGACCCCGGCCTGGTGACCTACTGGCGCTCGTGCGCCAAGCTCGTCCAGGTGCTGCCGCTCCTGACCGACGGCGCCGCGGATGCGCTCGGCGTGGGCGACGCGGAGGTCGCCGTCGCGTGCGCGTCGCACAACGGCGAGCCACGACACGTCGAGGTGGTCGAAGGCCTGCTGCGCAAGGCGGGGTGCGCGGAGGACGACCTGGCCTGCGGGCCCCACCCGTCGCTGTCGCCGGCGGTCGCCCGCGCGATGGCGGAGCGGGGCGAGAAGCCGCGACGGATCCACAGCAACTGCTCGGGCAAGCACGCCGGGATGCTCGCGTTGGCGCGGTTCCACCGCTGGCCCACGGAGAACTATCGCCGGCCCGAGCACGCCGTGCAGCAGCGCGTGCTCCAGGAGGTGGTTCTGTGGACCGGGGTCCCGGAGCCGCGCCTGGGACAGGGCACGGACGGGTGCGGCGTGGTGTCGTTCGCGCTGCCGCTCCGGAACATGGCGCTGGCGTATGCCAGGCTCGGATCACGCGCCGAGCCGACGGTTGGTGGGTCGTGGGTGGTAGGTGATGGCGCGGCCTCACCCACAACCCACCACCCACAGCCTCCCACCCGTTCTCAGGCCGCCGACCGCGTCGTGCGCGCCATCACCGCCGACCCCTTCCTCGTCGCCGGCACCGGCCGCCTGTGCACCGAGGTCGCGGCCGGCTCCGGCGGCCGCGTCGTCGCCAAGATCGGCGCGAGCGGCGTGTACTGCGCGTTGATCCCCGAGGCCAGGCTCGGCATGGCGCTGAAGGTCGAGGACGGCGACGACGAGAGCGCGCGCCTCGCGCTGCTCGCGATCCTCGATGCCCTCGCGCCGGGCGTCGTCCGCGTCCCCGAGTCCTTCCGCGCCCCGGTGCACAGGAACACGTTGGGGGAGGAGGTCGGTCACCTCGCGGCGCACGTCTCACTCGAGCGGGGAGGGCAGTGATGGAGATCCGGCCCCACCGGCCGGCATTCGTGCCGTGCCGCAACGAAACGGTCGCGGACCCGGCGGCGGGCCAGCTAGCGTGACGGCCGTGCTCGATCCCGCGACGCGCGCCCTGGTGCGGGTCGCTCTCGGCCTGGCGCACGCCTCCGAGGCGCGGCTCGGCGAGTGGCTGGAGGAGGCCGGCCGCGCCGGCACTCCGCCGCTGTGGCTCGACGAGCTGCTGATCTCCAGCCTGCTCTACGTCGGCTATCCGCGCGCGCTGGTGGCGCTGGCCGTGTTCCGGCGGCTGGTGCCTGCGGCCGCCGCGGGGGCGGAGCCGGCGGACTACGAGCGGTGGCGCGAGTGGCGGGAGCGCGGCGAGGCGACCTGTCGCGCGGTGTACGGCAAGCACTACGATCAGCTGCGGGTGAACGTGCGCGCCCTGCATCCGGCGCTCGAGCAGTGGATGATCGTGGACGGCTACGGCAAGACGCTCGGCCGGCCCGGCCTGGACCTGAGGCGCCGGGAGCTGTGCTCGATCGCGATGCTGATCCCGCAACAGGTCCCGCGCCAGCTGGTTTCGCACTTGCGGGGCGCGCTCAACGCGGGCGCCGCCGCGGCCGAGGTGGACGAGGTGCTCGAGCTGGCGGGCGAGGCGGGCGTCTTCCCGGAGGTCCTCGCCTTGGCCCGGGACCTGTGGCGGGAGCTGCGGGACACGCGGCGGCACGACTGAGCCATGTTCATCGACGAGGTGGTCATCGAGGTGGTGGCCGGCGACGGCGGCTCCGGGATGGCCGCGTTCCGGCGGGAGAGCCGCGTGCCGAAGGGCGGCCCCTCGGGCGGCGACGGCGGGCGCGGGGGCAGCGTGCACGTGGTCGCCGATCCGCAGCTCTGGACCCTGCTCGACTACACCTACCATACGCGCTGGGTGGCGGAGTCCGGCCAGCACGGCGGCCCGTCGCAGCAGAGCGGGCGCTCGGCCGCCGACCTCGCGCTGCCGGTGCCGCTCGGCACCGAGGTGCGCGACGCCGCCACGGGCGCGCTGCTGGGCGAGGTCGTGCGCCCGGGCGACTCCTTCGTGGTGGCGCAGGGCGGACGGGGCGGCCTCGGCAACGCGCACTTCGCGACGCCGACCCGTCAGGCGCCGCATCACTACCAGCCCGGCGAGGACGGAGAGCGGCGGACCATCCGGCTCACGCTCAAGCTGATCGCCGACGTGGGCCTCCTGGGCGAGCCGAACGCGGGCAAGAGCACGCTGCTCGCGGCCGTCACGGCGGCCCGGCCGAAGATCGCCGACTATCCGTTCACGACGCTCGAGCCCAACCTCGGGGTCGTCCAGCTGAGCGATCACCGCAGCTTCGTGGTGGCCGACCTGCCGGGGATCATCGAGGGGGCGCACCAGGGGAAGGGGCTCGGCCTGAAGTTCCTGCGCCACGTCGAGCGCACCCGCGTGCTGGTCTGCATGATCCCGCTCGACGCGCCCGATCCGGGCGCGTCCTACGCCATGGTGCGGGGCGAGCTGGAGCGGTGGTCGCCGGCCCTGGCGGCGAAGCCGCACTGCGTGGCCTGGACCAAGAGCGACCTGGTGGCGGACGCCGGCGCCCTCGGGCTGCCCGCGACGCCGGCGGCGTTCGCGCAGTTCGTGATCTCCTCCGTCTCGCACCGCGGCCTGGACGAGCTGCTCGAAGCGCTGTGGCAGAGGCTGGCCCGCGAGCGGCAGGAGGTCGAGGCGGCGACGTGACGGCCGCGGTGGCCGGCTCCGCGATCCTCCGGCTCACCCGGGACGATCCGCTCTTCCCCAAGTCGCTGCTGGTGCTGCGGGAGCCGCCCGACGCGCTGTACGCGCTCGGGGACCTCTCGCTGCTCGCGCGGCCGCTGGTGGCGATCGTCGGGAGCCGCACGCCCACGACCTACGGCGCCCGGGTGGCGTACCAGGCGGCGCAGGCGGCCGCGCGCGCCGGCCTGGTGGTGGTGAGCGGCATGGCGCGGGGGCTCGACACGCGCGCCCACCGCGGGGCGCTCGACGCCGGCGGCAAGACCATCGCCGTGCTGGGGAGCGGCGTGGACGTTCCCTATCCGCGCAGCAACTGCGACCTCTACGCCGATGTGCGGGGCGCGGGGCTCCTGGTGAGCGAGCAGCAGCCGGGCACCGCGCCGCACCAGGGCTCGTTCCCGCAGCGCAACCGCATCATCGCCGGCCTCGCCGCCTGCCTGCTGGTCGTCGAGGGCCGGGTGAAGGGCGGGACCAGCAACACGGCCGAGTGGATGCTGAAGTGCGGCAAGCCCGTCCTCGCCGTGCCCGGCCGCATCGAGGACGAGGTGGCCCAGAACCCGAACCAGCTGATCAGCGAGGGCGCCACGCCGTACCTCGGTCCCCAGAGCCTGCTGGACCAGTTCGGCGTCACCTGGGAGGGCGTGGAGGAGGGCGAGCGGCGCGCCGCCGCCGCGCAGCTCGACGCCCTGCTCGGCACCTCCGCCGAGCTGCTGGGTGCGGAGGCGTCGGTGTTCGACGTGCTCACCCAGGAGCCGCTGCACGTGGATGCGATCGCGGCGCGCACGGCGCTCGCGCCGGGCCGGCTCCTCGCGGCCCTCTCGTCGCTGGAGATCAAGGGGCTCGCGGTGCAGCTGCCGGGGAAGCACTTCGTGCTGGCGTCGTGAACGCGCGCGGTGGCCTCGGGGTGACGCCGCCCGGGTGCGGGCGGCGCGCCGGACGATGACGACGTCGGAGCCGCCTCCGCCGGCGCACGTCTACGTCCACGTTCCCTTCTGCGCGCGGCGCTGCACCTACTGCGACTTCAGCATCGCCGTCAGGCGCGAGCCGCCGGTCGCCGCGTTCCTGGGGGCGCTCGAGCTGGAGCTGGGGCGCCTCGGCCCGCCCGCGGACCCCGCCACGGTCTACCTCGGCGGGGGGACGCCGTCCTCGCTCGGCGCCGAGGGCGTCGCCCGCCTGGCGGCGCTGCTCGGCCTGAAGGGCGCGCCGGCCGAGTTCACCATCGAGGCCAACCCCGAGGACGTCACGCCGGAGGCGGTGCGCGGCTGGACGCGGGCCGGCGTCAACCGCCTCTCCCTCGGCGCCCAGTCGTTCGACGACGCGGTGCTGGCGTGGATGCACCGGACCCACCGCGCGGAGCGGATCGGGGAGGCCGTGCGCGCGGCGCGGCGGGGCGGCATCGGGAACGTCTCGCTCGACCTGATCTTCGCGCTCCCCGAGGAGCTGCGGCGCGACTGGAGGCGCGACCTCGACGCGGCGATCCGCCTGGAGCCGGACCACGTCTCGCTCTACGGGCTGACGGTCGAGCCGGGCACGGCGCTGTTCCGCCGGCAGGAGCGCGGCGAGCTCGCGCCGTGCTCCGAGCAGCGCTACGCGGACGAGTATCTCCACGCGCACCGGCGGCTGGCCGAGGCGGGCTTCGCCTTCTACGAGGTCTCGAACGCCGCCCGCGCCGGCCGGGAGGCCGTGCACAACCGCGCCTACTGGACGCTGGCGCCGTACCTCGGCGCAGGGCCGTCGGCGCACAGCTTCGACGGCGTGTCGCGGTGGTGGAACGAGCCGGCGTACGCGCGCTGGCTCCGGCTGCTGGCCCAGGGCCGCGCGCCGGTCGCGGGCCGCGAGATTCTCGGCGACCAGCAGCGGCGGCTGGAACGGATCTACCTCGGGCTCCGCACCGTCGAGGGCATCGTGCTGGAGGAGCCCGTGGCGGCGGCGTTCCGCCAGGCCATCGGCCGCTGGACGGCCGCCGGCTGGGCGGTCGTGGCGGAGGAGCGGGCCAACGGCGCCACGGAGCGCCTCCGTCTCACGCCCCAGGGATGGTTGCGGCTAGACGAGTTGGTGGCAACCATTTAAGTTGCTGCGGGACATAACGTTGACTCCAGCGATGGATTCCCTGAGCGAGCGGGAGCGCCGGGTTCTGGAAGCGATCGTCCAGAGCTACGTCGAGACCGCCGAGCCGGTGGGCAGCCGCACGGTCGCCCGCCGGTTCGGGCTCGGCGTGTCGCCGGCCACCGTTCGCAACGCGATGAGCGACCTCGAGGAAAAGGGATACCTGTTCCACCCGCATACGTCGGCGGGGCGGGTGCCCACCGACCGGGCGTACCGGCTGTACGTGGATTCCCTGATGCGGTCCCCCGCGCTCTCGACGGAGCAGGAGCGGCGGCTGCGCGTGGACCTGATCGCCGACGGGTCGGCCATCTCGGCGATCATTCACCGGGCGGCGCAGGTGTTGAGCGTGCTCACCCAGGAGCTGGGCGTGGCGGTCGCGCCCTCGCTGGATGCGGTGGTGCTCGAGCGGCTCGAGCTCCTGGCCGTCGCCGCCGACCGGCT
Organism: Gemmatimonadales bacterium; assembly: GCA_035502185.1. NCBI lineage: Bacteria > Pseudomonadati > Gemmatimonadota > Gemmatimonadia > Gemmatimonadales > Gemmatimonadales bacterium. The sequence goes on along the minus strand of DATJUT010000050.1, from coordinate 86,312 downwards.
GCTGCTGGTGCTCACGCTCAAGAGCGGCGTGGCTCGCACGATCTTCGTGCAGGTGCCCTCCACGCTGCCGGCCCAGGCGGTGGTGAACATCGCCGCCACGATGAACGACCGGCTCGCGGGGCTCACGCTCCGCGAGATCCGCCAGACGCTGCCCGAGCGGGTGCGCGACTCGGCCCGGACGGCGGCCGAGAGCGAGCTGCTGGACATCTTCGTCGCCACCGGGGACCAGCTGTTCGATCTGCCGGTTCCGACGGCGGAGGAGGTCGTCCTCGGGCGCACGTCGCTGCTGGCCGACCAGCCGGAGTTCGCGACCGGGCCGAAGATGCGGGAGCTGATCGAGCTCACGGAGCAGCGCGACGTGCTGCGCAAGGCGCTCGAGTCGCGGGCCCACGCGGTGGGTCTCACGGTCACCATCGGCGGCGAGAACGAGAGCGAGAGCCTGTCGCGGCTGACGCTGATCACGGCCCCGTACCGTTCCGGGCCGCTGTCCGGCGTGATCGGCGTGCTGGGCCCGACGCGCATGCCCTACGAGAAGGTGGTGACGCTCGTCGAGCACACCTCCAAGCTGGTCGGCGACCTGCTGCGATGACTCCACCGTGTGGGCGGGTAGCGTCGCGGGCGGCGCGAGGGATGCGCCCGGCGCCGGCTCGGCTTCCCCCGGCGCGATGAGCGATTTCTACGAGGTCCTGGGCGTGCCGCGCAACGCCGACGAGGCGGCGCTGAAGCGTGCCTACCGCAAGCTGGCGATGCAGTACCATCCCGACCGCAACAACGGCGACCGCCAGGCCGAGGCGAAGTTCAAGGAGCTGACCGAGGCGTACGAGGTCCTGCGCGATCCCCAGAAGCGCGCCCTGTACGACCGGTACGGGGAGGCGGGCCTGAGGGGCGGGGCGGGCCAGGCCTACGGGTTCCACCCCTTCGACCTGTCGGAGGCGCTGAACATCTTCATGCGCGACTTCGGCGGGTTCGGCGGCTTCGAGGAGATGTTCGGGGGGCGGGTGCACGGCGCTCAGGCCGACCGGCGGGGCAACGACCTGAAGGCGGCGGTGTCGGTGAGCCTGGTGGAGGTCGCCACCGGAACCAAGAAGACACTGAAGTACAAGGTGCTGGTGCCGTGCGAGACGTGCGGCGGCTCGGGCGCGAAGCCGGGCACGACGCCGCGGACCTGCCAGACCTGCGGCGGCAGCGGCGAGGTGCGGCGCGCGCAGCGGTCGTTCTTCGGCCAGTTCGTCTCGGTCTCGCCGTGCCCGACCTGCGCCGGCGAGGGGCGCGTCATCACCGAGGCGTGTCCGATCTGCCGGGGCGACGGGCGGACGCGGACCGACCGGACCGTGACGGTGGAGGTGCCGCCGGGCGTGTCGTCGTCGAACTACATCACGATGCGGCGGCAGGGGCATGCCGGCCCGCGGAGCGGGCCGCCCGGCGACCTGGTGGTGATGCTGGAGGTCGAGGAGGACGATCGGTTCCAGCGGCACGGCGACGACCTGATCTACGACCTGCCGCTGTCGTTCAGCCAGGCGGCGCTCGGGACCGAGGTCGCGGTGCCGACGCCGTACGGGGACGAGTCGCTCGCCGTCCCGCCGGGGACGCAGCCCGGCACGGTGCTGCGGCTCAAGGGGCGGGGCCTGCCGCACCTGGGATCGGGCGGCAAGGGCGACCTGCACGTGCGGATCGGCATCTGGACGCCCGACCGCCTGACGCCGGAGATGGAGCGGCTGTTCCGGGAGCTGTCGCACCACGAGGGCGAGCCGCCGGCGGGGCGGGTCGGCCGGTCCTTCTGGGACCGCATGAAGGACGCGCTGGGCGCGTGAGCCTGCGCGGTCTGGCGCCGCCCGCTGCGACGGTGGTCGCGCGCGGGCCGTTCCTGGCCGGCGGCGTCGTGATCCTGGACGAGGCCGAGGCCCACCACCTCGCCGTGCGCCGCGTCGGGGACGGCGCGCTGATCCGGCTGGTGGACGGGCGGGGCGGCGTGGCGACGGCGCGGGTGAGCGAGGAGAACCAGGTGATCGTGGCGCGGGTGATCGCGACCGCGTCCATCGGTGCGCCGCCCGTGACGGAGCTGCTGCTCGGCGCCGGCGACCGCGACCGCTTCCTGAGCGCGGTGGAGAAGGCGACCGAGCTCGGGGCGACGCGGATCGTGCCGGTGGTGAGCGAGCGGGCCGCGGGGGTGGCGACGCGCTTCCAGGCCGCCCACGTGGAGCGGGCGACGGCGCGGGCCCGGGAGGCGGTGAAGCAGTGCGGCGTCTCGTGGGCCCCGGCGATCGGGGCGCCCGTGGCGCTGGGGGAGGCCCTGCGGCCGCACCCGGCGGGCGTCGTGCGCCTGGTCGCCGACCTCGAGGGCGGGCCGATGCCGGGGTTGCGGGAGGGCGATGCGGTGCAGTGGTTGATCGGTCCCGAGGGCGGGTTCAGCGACGCGGAGCTGATGCTGGTGCGCAGCGCCGGCTTCCGTCCGGTCGCGCTGGGCCGGGCGACGCTGCGCTTCGACACCGCGGCGGCGGCGGCGCTGGTGGTGACGTGGATGATGAGGGGAAGGGGAGAGGCGTGACGGGGGTGAGGAGTGAGAGGTGAGAGGTTAGGGTGAGAAGTGAGCGGCCGCGGCGTGAGAAGTGAGCGGCGACGGCGTGAGAAGTGAGCGGCAAGGGCCTGAGAAGTGAGCGGTTTCTTCTCACCACTCACGTGACCTCTCGCTGCTCACTTGAACGTCCCACCTCTCGCGTCTCACTCCTCACGCCATTCTTGATCGGAGGTTCCATGAGCACCGACTGCCTCTTCTGCAGGATCGTCAAGGGCGACGCCACGGCCGACGTCGTCTACCGCACGCCGACGCTCGTCGCCATCCGGGACATCAACCCCCAGGCGCCGACCCACGTCCTCGTGATCCCGACCGAGCACGTCGAGACGCTGAACGACACGGCCGACGGCGATTTCCTGGGCGGCCTCCTGGTGGCGGCCGCCGAGGTGGCCCGGCGCGAGCGGCTGGACGTGCGCGGCTACCGCGTGGTGATCAACAACAAGGCCGAGTCCGGGCAGACGGTGCCGCACATCCACCTGCACGTGCTGGGCGGGCGGGCGATGAAGTGGCCGCCGGGCTAGGGGCCCCGGGCGGCCCGCCGCTCACTTGTCGTGGGCGTGGAACTCGCGTAGCTTATTTGGGTTACGCCAGATAGCCGTGCCCCTCAACCACGGGCGGTCGTCGCATGCCGGAAGTGATCATCCACGAAGACGAGAACTTCGAGCGCGCGCTCAAGCGTTTCAAGAAGAAGTGCGAGAAGGCGGGCATTCTCTCGGATCTTCGCAAGCATCGCCATTACGAGAAGCCGAGCGAGCGCCGGAAGCGGAAGATGAACGCTGCGCGCCGCAAGAACCGCCGCAGCAGAAGTGAACGGTAGTCTCGCCGAGCGACTCCGCGCCGCGCTGAATGCGGCCCGCAAGGAACGCGATCAGGACCGCACCCTCCTCCTCTCCACCATTCTGTCGGACGTCCGGAACCGGGAAATCGAGCTCGCCAGGCCGCTCGACGACGCCGACGTCGTCGAGGTGCTGCGCCGCGGCATCAAGCGCCGCCGCGAGTCGGTGGAGGCGTACACCGCCGGCAAGCGCCAGGAGCTGGCCGACCGCGAGGCGCGGGAGGTCGCGGCCCTCGAGGCCTTCGTGCCCCCGGGCCTCTCGGACGACGAGATCCGCGGCGCCGTGCGCGAGGCGATCGGCTCCGGCGCCAAGGACCTGGGCGCGCTGATGGGGAAGGTGATGCCCCTCTTCAAGGGCCGGGCCGACGGCAAGACCGTCAACCGCATCGCCCGAGAGGAACTCGCCGCGGCGTCATGACCCTGGGGTTCTCGGAGTCCGCGCTCGCCGCCATCGAGTTTCCCGCCGCGCTCGATCTCGTCGCTCAGCACGCCATCTCGCCCCTCGGCGCCGACCGTGTCCGCGCCCTCCGTCCCCAGTCGGACCCGTGGCTCGTGGGCCACGAGCTCGAGCGCGTCGCCCAGTTCGTGGAGCGCCTCGAGGCCGGCGACGACGTCGCGCCCGAGGCGTTCCCCGACGTGGGCGCCGCGCTGGGCCGGCTGCGGCTCGAGGGCTCGGTGCTCGAGGGCGAGGAGCTCGCCCGGCTCGGCGTCGTGCTGACGGCCGTGCGCACCGTGCGCGGCCGCCTGGCCAGGGTCGAGCGCACGGCCCCCCTCGTGGCGGCGCTCGGCGTCGAGCCCCCGCCACGCCAGCTGGAGGACGCGCTGGTCACGGCCCTCGAGCCCGACGGCCTCGTCAAGGACGCGGCCTCGCGGGACCTCGCCCAGGCGCGCCGCGAGGTGCGCGAGGCGCGCGACGATCTCGTCCGGCGCCTGGCCGGCATCCTCGGATCGCTCGACTCGCGCCTGGTGCCGCCCGACGCCACGGCGACCGTGCGCGGCGGGCGCTACGTGATCCCGGTGCGGCGCGAAGCCCGGTCGCGGCTCGGCGGCATCGTGCACGACGAGTCGGCCACCCACGCCACCCTGTTCGTCGAGCCCGCCGAGGTCATCGAGCTGGGCAACCGCCTGCGCGAGGCCGAGGCGGCCGAGGCGCGGGAAGTGCTCCGCGTGCTGCGGCGCCTGACGGAGCTGCTGCGTCCCCAGGCGGACGCCGTCGCCGCCGGCTTCGAGATGCTGGTGGCCGTGGACTGCTGCGCGGCGCGCGCCTCGTTCGCGGCCCAGGCCGGCGCGTCGCGGCCGGCGGTGGTGGAGTGCGGCGCGGGAACCCTCGCGGTGGTGAAGGGCCGGCATCCGCTGCTCCTGGGCGACGAGCGTCACGTCGTGCCCTTCGACCTGGTCCTGGATCCCGAGGAGCGCGTGGTGCTCGTCTCCGGCCCCAACACCGGGGGCAAGACGGTGCTGCTCAAGGCCGTGGGCCTGATCGTGGCGCTGGCCCAGAGCGGTATCGTGCCGCCCGTGGGGCCGGGCACCCGGCTGCCCGTCTTCGCGGCGCTGTTCGCGGACATCGGCGACCGGCAGAGCATCCAGGAGAGCCTCTCCACCTTCAGCGCGCACGTCGCGGCGCTGCGGGAGGTGCTCGAGGGCGCCGACGGGAGGTCGATGGTGCTGCTCGACGAGCTGGGCACCGGCACCGATCCCGCCGAGGGCGCCGCCCTGGCCGGGAGCGCCCTGCGCGCGCTCGCGGCGCGCGGTGCCACCACGCTCGCGACCACGCACCTCGGCGCGCTGAAAGAGCTGGCTGCCGAGGAGCGCGGCATCGTGAACGCGTCGCTCCAGTTCGATGCCGCCACCCTCACGCCGACCTTCCGGTTCACCAAGGGGCTGCCGGGCCGATCGTACGGGCTCGCCATCGCCCGCCGGCTGGGCCTCGACGCCGCCGTCCTGGCCGAGGCCGAGCGGGCGCTGCCCGAAGGCACGCGCACGCTGGAGGCGACCCTCGCCGGGCTCGAGGCGCGCATCCAGGACTTGGGCCGGCGCGAAACCGAATTGGCCGCGCGGGCGGCCGAGGCCGAGAACCAGGTCGCGCGCCTGGCGCGCCGCGAGGAGGAGCTGGCGGCCCGGGAGCAGGAGATCCGCCGCACCGAGAAGACGCTCGAGCGTTCGGGCAAGCGCGCGATGAAGGAGTACCTGCTCGAGGCGCGCAGCGAGGTCGAGAAGGCGATCGCCGTGGCGCGACAGGAGCAGAAGGAGCGCGAGGCGCGCCGGCTGGTCGAGGAGGCCATCGCGGCGGTCGCCGCGGCGGAGAGCGTGGCCGCGGAGGCGTCGGCCGAGCCGGTGCCGCCCGGCCGGGCGGGGCCGGTCGCGCCGGGTGACCGCGTGAAGATCACCGCGCTCGGCGTCGAAGGCAGCCTGGAGAGCCTGCGCGGCGACCAGGCCACCGTCCTGGTCCGCGGGCGGCGCGTGCGCGTCCCGGCCGCGACCCTGGTGCCCGCCTCGTGACCGCCGGCAACCTGCCACCCGCCACCTGCAACCCGTCGTGATCGCCCCCGAGCTGATCGAGCAGATTCGCGACGCGGCCGACCCGGTCACGATCATCGGCGAGCACGTGGAGCTGAAGCGCACCGGCAGCGACTTCCGCGGTCCCTGCCCGTTCCACGGCGGCACGCACCGCAACTTCTCCGTGGTGCCGCGCAAGCAGATGTACCACTGCTTCGTGTGCCACGAGTCGGGCGACGTGTTCACGTTCTACATGAAGAAGTTCGGGATGGACTATCCCACGGCGGTGCGGGAGATCGCGGCCAAGGTGGGGATCGTGGTCCCCGAGGTGCGCACGGCCGGGCCCGATCCGAACGAGCCGCTGTACTCGGCGCTGGGCACCGCGGCCGACTGGTTCGCGCGCCGGCTCCGCGAGGGGGACGACGCGGCGGCGGCGCGCCGCTACCTCGACTCCCGCGGCTTCGACGAGACGGTGCGGGACCTCCACCAGCTCGGGTTCGCGCCGCCGGCGGGCGAGGAGCTGCTGGCGGCCCTGCGCAGCCTCGGCGTCGAGGACGCCGTCGTGCACCAGGCCGGCCTCCTGGTCGAGCGGGACGACAAGACGCTCGTGCCGCGGTTCCGCGGCCGGTTGATGTTCCCGATCGCCGACGTGCGCGGGCGGGTCGTGGGCTTCGGCGGCCGGATCATCGGGGACGGCGAGCCCAAGTACCTCAACTCGCCCGAGACCCCGGTCTTCCACAAGGGGACGCTGCTCTACGGGCTCGACCGGGCGCGCGGACCGATCCGCACCGCGGAGGCGGCGATCCTGGTCGAGGGATACTTCGACTCGATCCGCCTCCAGGCGGCCGGCGTCGCGAACGTGGTCGCGCCGCTCGGGACCGCGCTCACGCCGGAGCAGGCGCGGCTGCTGCGGCGCTACACCAAGCACGTGGTGCTGGTCTACGACGCGGACGCGCCGGGGCTCAAGTCCACGTTCCGGGCCGCCGACGAGCTGCTGCGCCAGGGGGCGAGCGTGAGCGTGGTGACCCTGCCGCCCGGCGAGGACCCCGACACGCTCGTCCGCCAGGGCGGCGCCGACGCCTTCGAGGCGCTGCTGGCCCAGGCCGTGGACGTGTTCGAGCGCAAGATCCAGCTGGTGGAGCGCAAGGGACTGCTGCGCACCCTCGAGGGCCGCCGGGAGGCGCTCGACCGGCTGCTCCCGACCGTCCGCGCGGCCCAGGACCCCATCACCCGGGAGCTGTACGTCGCCCGGGCCGCGGCGTGGAGCGGCGTGGCGAAGGACGTGCTCGAGCGGGAGGTCGGGCGGCTGGAAGCCCGCGCGCCGGGAAGTGCGGGTGCCCGGGCGGAGGGGGCCGTTCCCGGGCGGAGCGATGAGAGCGGAGCCCAGCCCCAGGCGCGGCCGGACGAGATCCCCATCGAGCGCACGCTGGTGCATGTGCTGCTGGCGACGCGCGAGCTGGTGCCGCGGGCGCGGGAGGCGGTGGCGAGCGGAGAATTCCGGCACCCCTGGTACCGCGCGATCGTCCAGGCGTTGTACGACGGCGCCGAGGAGCCCGCCGGGCGGGAGGCGCAGGCGGTGTGGGCGGAGCTCTCGGCCCTGCCTCCGGTGGAGCAGAATCCCGAAGAGGTGCTGGTGTCGTGCGTGTCGTGGATGCAGGACCGCCGGGCCAAGGAGCGGCGGGCGGAAATCGATCGCCTGATCGACCTCGCGCCGGCCGACGAGAAGGCGCGGCTGCTCGAGGAGAAGCGGGGGCTGGCGGCCGCCAGCGAGCCGCGGTTCGGCCGGAAGGCGTTCAAGTCCCAGCGGGAGCCGAAGTACTGAAGACCATGGAAAGGAGACGCGGTGCATCCTGATCTCGAGGCTCTTCTTGCGCTGCAGGAGCGCGACAAGAACGTGGGTGCGGTGAAGAAGGCGATGGACCAGCTGCTCCCGGCGGAGGCGGCGCTGGACGAGGAGCTGGGGGCGGCCACCAAGGCGCTCGAGGACGGCGAGCGCGCCGCGACGGGAGCGGAGACGCGCAAGGCGGAGCTGGAGGCGCGCATCGCCGGCTACAAGCGGTTGCAGGAGCAGCGGCGCCAGCAGCTCGATTACGTGCGGGGCGCGAAGGAGGCCTCGGCGCTGATGGCCGAGCTGGATCTCGCCCGCAGCGTGCTGGTGAAGGAGGAGACCGAGTACCTGCGCAGCGGCGACGCGATCGTCGAGGCGCAGAAGAAGGTCAAGGACGCGATCAAGGCCCACGAGGCGGTGGTGGCGCGGCAGACGGAGGCGCGGGCCGAGCTGGCCGCCAAGCGCGCCGAGCTGGCGGTGCAGCTGGAGGGGGCCGAGCGGGAGCGCGAGGCGGCGACCAAGACCGTCAAGCCGGCGTTGCTCGCCAGGTACGAGCGCATCCGCCGCGGCCGCGCGCCGGCCGCGCTGTACGCGCTCCATCAGGACGCGTGCGGGCACTGCCACACCGCCGTCCCGCTGCAGCGGCGCGTCCTCATCCAGCAGGGGCAGTCCATCGAGGGTTGCGAGGTGTGCGGCGTGCTGCTGTATGCCGAGGGGTGAGACCCTGGCGCGGCGCTGGCGGCTCGAGCCGGCGCCCGACCCGGCCCGTTCCGCCGCTCTCGCGCGCGATCTGGGCGTGCCCGCGCTGTTCGCGTCCCTGCTGGCGGGCCGCGGGCTCTCCGACGCTCCGGCGGCGCGCCGGTTCCTGAAGCCTTCCCGGGACGATCTGTGCGATCCCGCCCTGCTGCCCGACGCGGCGCCCGCCGTCGAGCGGATCGCCGGCGCCGTCAGGCGTGGCGAGACCATCCTGGTCCACGGTGACTACGACGCCGACGGCCAGTGCGCGGCCGCGATCGCGACCCGCGTGCTGCGGATGGCGGGCGCGCGCGTGGTGCCGTTCGTGCCGCACCGGCTGCGGGACGGCTACGACCTCTCGGCCGCCGGGATCGCGGCCGCCCGGGAAGCCGGCGCGAAGCTGATCCTGGCCCTCGACTGCGGCACCACCGCCGTGCAGGCGGTGGCCGACGCGCGCCGCGCCGGCAGCGACGTGGTGATCGTGGACCACCATCTGCCGGGCCCCGAGCCGCCGCCCGCGCTCGCGTTCGTGAACCCGCGCCGGCCGGACAGCGCCTATCCCTTTCCGGACCTGTGCGCGGCCGGCCTGGCCTTCAAGCTCGCCCAGCTCCTCGCTCCGGCCCTCGGCCTCGGCGCGGGCGCGCCGTGGCACTGCCTGGACCTCGTGGCGCTCGCGACCGTGGCCGACGTGGTGCCGCTGGCGGGCGAGAACCGGATCCTCGTGCGCCTGGGCCTCAAGCTGATGGGCGCCAGCCGCTGGCCCGGTCTCGCGGCGCTGGTCACCACCGCGGGCCTCGGGACGGCGCCGATCCGGGCGCTGCACCTCGCCTTCGTCCTCGGGCCGCGCCTCAACGCCGCAGGCCGCGTCGGCGACGCGAGCGACGGCCTGCGGCTCCTGCTGACCGACGACGACGCCGAGGCGTACCGGCTCGCGGCCCAGCTGGAGCGCCAGAACGGCGAGCGGCAGGCCCTCGACCAGCGCACGCTCGCCGAGGCCCTCGACGATTTGGGGGCGGTCTTCGACCCGGCGCGCGACGCGGGGGTCGTGCTGGCCCGGGACGGCTGGCACCCGGGCGTGGTCGGGGTGGTGGCGTCGAGGGTGGTCGAGCGCATCGCGAGGCCCGCGATCCTGGTCGCGTTCGACGGCGATTTGGGCAAGGGCTCGGGGCGCTCGGTGCCGGGCTGCGACCTGCACCGCGCCCTCGCGGACTGTGCGGGCCTGCTCGAGCGGTGGGGCGGGCACCGGATGGCGGGCGGCATCACGCTGCGGCGCGAGCGGCTCGACGCGTTCCGCGACGCCTTCAACCGGGCGTGCGCCGAGCAGGTCGCGCCGGGCGAGCTGGTGCCCAGCCAGCGGATCGACGCGGTCGTCAGCGTCCGCGACCTCACCCTCGAGCTGGAGCGGGCGCTGCACTGGCTCGAGCCGACCGGAATGGGCAACCCCGGTGCGGTGTTCGGCCTCGAGAACCTGCGGCTCGAGGGCGCGCCGCGCCCGGTCGGCACGGACCACGTGCGGCTGCTGCTGGCCGACGGCGCCGGCCGCCTCCCGGTGATCGCGTTCGGCATGCGCGAGGAGGTGGAGCGGGTGGTGGCGGGCTCGGGGGGCCCGTTCCGCGCGGCGGTCCGGCTGCAGCGGGACCGCTGGCAGGGACGCGAAGAGGTCGAGGGGCGGCTGGTGGCCTTCGAGGCGGCCTAGGGGTGCGCATCGTCGCGGGCGAATGGGGCGGGCGGCGCATCGAGTCGCCGCCGGACGCGCGGGCGCGGCCCACCACCGACCGCGTGCGGGAGGCGTGGATGGCGATCCTCGGCGAGCGGCTGCACGCGGCGGCCGTGGTCGACCTGTTCGCGGGGTCCGGCGCGATGGGTCTGGAGGCGCTGAGCCGAGGCGCGGCGCGCTGCGACTTCGTCGAGCTGTCGCCGCCGAGCCTCGCGGCGCTGCACCGCAACCTCGAAGCGCTCGGCGTGGCGCGGGGCCAGGCGACGGTGCACCGGGCCGACGCCCTGCGCTGGGCCGCCCGGCTCGGCGTGCTCGCGTTCGACGTGGCGTTCGCCGACCCTCCGTACACGACCGGGCACGCCTCCCGGATCGCCGCCCTCTTCCGGGAGCGGCCGTTCGCGCGCATTCTCGGCGTCGAGCACGACGTGCACGAGGACGTGGGGCCGGGCGAGGAGCGCCGCTACGGCCGCACCGTACTCACCTTTCTCGAGGCGCCATGACGCGACTCGCCGTCTACCCCGGCTCGTTCGACCCGATCACCCGCGGCCACGAGGACCTGATCCGGCGCGGTCTCGACATCGCGGACGGGGTGGTCGTGGCCGTCGCCACCCAGGCCGCCAAGCGGCCGCTGTTCACCACGGCCGAGCGCGTCCGGCTGGTGCGGGCCGTGCTGGGCAAGGTCCCGCGGCTCGAGGTGCGCACGTTCGACGGGCTGCTGGTGAACTTCGCGCGCACGATCGGCGCCCACCTCATCGTCCGCGGCCTGCGGTACGTCAGCGACTTCGAGTACGAGTACCAGATGGCGCTGATGAACCGGAAGCTGGCGCCGGACATCGAGACCCTGTTCCTGGTTCCCGCCTTCGACCTCACCTACCTGTCCAGCTCCCTGGTGCGGGAGGTGGCGCGGTTCGGCGGCGACGTGGGCGGGCTCGTGCACCCGACCGTCGAGAAGGCCCTGGCCGCGAAGTTCCGCCGCCGTTGAGCTCCTTCATCGAGACGCTGCTGGAGCGCGCCCGCCGCGCCCGGCGGCGGCTGGTGCTCTCCGAAGGCGAGGACGAGCGGGTGCGCGAGGCCGCGCGCGCGGCGGCCGCGTCCCGCCTCGCGGCCGTGACCCTCCTCGGGGACGACGGGGCCGCGGCCTGGGCGGCCCGCGAGGCCCCGCTGGTCTCCGTCCGCAACCCGTCCACCGATCCCGGCCTCGGCGCGGTGGCCGACCTCCTGGCGACGCGCAAGCCCGAGAAGGTGCCGGACCGCCGCGCGGGCCTCGACCTCGCGCGGGACCCGCTGCGCTTCGCGGCCGGCCTCGTGGCCCTCGGGGAGGCGGACGCCACGGTGGGCGGCGTGACGCACGCCACCGCCGACGTGCTGCGCGCCGCGCTGTGGGCCGTCGGCCCGGCGCCGGGCATCCGGACCGTCTCGAGCTGCTTCTACATGGTGACCGCCTCCTTCGGGGTGCTGACCTTCGCCGACTGCGGGGTGGTGCAGTACCCGACGGCCGAGCAGCTCGCCGAGATCGCGGTCGCGGCGGCGCGCGACCGGCGCCGGGTCGTGGGCGACGAGCCGGTGGTGGCGTTCCTCTCGCACTCGACCCGCGGGAGCGCGGAGGGCGAGAGCGTGGACCGGGTGCGGCAGGCCGTGGAGCGGTTCCGGGCGCTGGAGCCCGGCGTCGCCGCCGACGGCGAGCTGCAGGGCGACGCCGCCCTGGTGGACACGGTGGCCGCGCGGAAGGCGCCCGGGAGCACGGCGGCCGGACGCGCTAACGTCTTGGTATTCCCGGACCTTGACAGCGGGAACATTGCGTACAAACTGGTACAGCGCATAGCGCCGGCGCGGGCCCTCGGCCCCATCGTCCAGGGCCTCCTCCGGCCGTGCTCCGATCTCTCGCGCGGCGCCACGGCCGACGACATCGTCCTGGTCTCCGCCATCGCGCTGCTGCAATCGTCCGACGTCGTGGACGAGCCCACCTCGGAGGAGTGATGGCCTTCAACGTGCGGAAGCACCCCGGCGGCGTCCTGGTCATCGACGTGGATGGCCAGCTCATCGTGGGCAACCGGCAGGAGCTGAAGCAGCGGGTGCTCGACGCGCTGGAAGCGGGCGACCGCAAGTTCCTCATCGACTTCACCCGCACGGGCTACATCGACTCGTCCGGCCTCGGGGTGCTGGTCTCGCTCTCGAAGAAGATCCGCGACGAGGGCGGCGACCTCAGGCTCGCCGGCCTCAACGAGGACCTCAAGACGCTGTTCGAGCTCACCAAGCTCGACACGCTGTTCGCCATCACCGACTCGGCCGACCAGGCGCTGGCGGCGTTCTAGGGGCCGCGTGAGGCTCGCCGTCCAGCCGCTGCTCTCCGCGCCCGACCCCGGGCGGCAGGCCGAAGGGCTGGAGGCGGAGCTGCGGCTGACGCTGCCCAGCGACATCCGCCTGGTGGAGGACGTGGTCGACGTGGTGGCCCGGCACCTCGAAGAGCGGTTCGTGGACCGGCACAGCGTGCGCTTCAACCTCCGCGTGGCCCTGGCGGAGGCCCTGGTCAACGCCATCCTCTACGGCAACGGCGAGGACGACACCAAGGGGGTCGCCCTCCGGGTGCTGTTCGGCCGCCACGCCGTCGAGATGGAGGTCACCGACGAGGGGGACGGGTTCGACTACCGCTTCCTGCCCGATCCGACCCTGCCCGCCAACCGGCTGCGGCCGTGCGGCCGCGGCGTGTTCCTCATCCGCCAGCTGGTGGACGAGGTGCGCTTCAACGACACGGGGAATTCCATCTGCATGATCCTGCGGCGCACCTGAGCCGCCTGGATTCCGTACTCGCCGCACTGCGGGACCTGACCGGCGGTGCGGTCCGGCTGTGGCGCTCCGAGGCCGACCGCGTCCGGGGCATCGCCCTGTCGGGGGAGCACGGTGCGTGGTGGCCGGAGCTGGACGGCGACCAGGGCCACGCCCTCGCCACCCGCAACGGCCAGGCGTGGCTCGAGCCGGTGCCGGACGTGGCCGGCACCTGGATCCAGCTGGGGCCCGACGCCAGCGACCCCGCCACCCGGCCGGCGCGCGCCCACGCGGCGGCCCGGGTGATGGCCGAGCATTACGCGGCCGAGCGCGAGGCGGGACAGGTCGCCTCGGAGCTGGCCGGCCGGTACGAAGAGATCAACCTGCTGTACACGATCAGCGAGGTCCTCGGGCGTACCGTGCAGCTCGAGGAGGCGGCGCGCATCATCGTCAAGGAGGTGTCCGACGTCGTGGGCGCGCGCCGCGCCTCGATCATGGCCTACGACCCCGGCGCCGAGGTGCTGCGGGTGGTGGCCGGCCGCGGCCTCGACGTGGCGCAGCTCGGCCCGGTGGCGGTGGACGACGATTGCAGCGTGGCGGCGCGGGTGTTCCGGGACAGCGCCGCGATCACCTACGACCCGCGCGACGCCACCCCGAGCCCCGGCTGCCCGGGCGGGCGGACCTACCGCGGCGAGTCGTTCCTCTCGGTGCCCATTCTCTACGCCGGCGCCGGCGGGCCGCCGCGGCCGGTGGGCGTCATCAACCTGACCGACCGGCTCGGCGAGGACGCGTTTTCCGCCGGCGACCAGAAGCTGGTGACCGCGATCGCCAGCCAGGTCGGCGCCGCCATCGAGAACGCGCGGCTGGTGCGCGAGGAGCGCAACCGCGAGCGGCTCTCCACCGAGCTGAAGCTGGCCCACCATCTCCAGCTCGCCCTGCTGCCCGGACCCTCGCTGCTGGCCTCGGCCGGCGACGTGGGCGCCCGCTGCCAGCCCGCCGAATCGGTGGGCGGCGACTTCTACAAGCTCATCCCGCTCGGCGCCCGGCGCCTGGGCGTGCTGATCGGCGACGTGTCGAGCCACGGGATCGGCGCGGCCCTCCTGATGGCGAACGCCATCTCGGCCGCCACGGTCGTCGCCCAGTCGGCCCCGACGCCGCAGGAGGCGCTGCACCGGCTGCTCGGCGTGATGGGCGACGAGCTGACGCGAACCGAGATGTTCATCTCGCTGTTCTACGGCGTCGTGGACTCGGAGCAGGGCACGCTGACCTACGCGAACGCGGGCCATCCCTACGCGTTCCTCCTGCCGGTGGACGGCGGCGCACCCCGGCGGCTGCGGGCCACGGCGCCGCCGTTCGGCCTGGCGCCCGGCGGCGTGATCGGCGGGGCCAAGTGCCCGTGGCGGACGCGCGAGGACCTGCTGTGCCTGTTCACCGACGGGCTCACCGAGTCGCGCAGCCCCTCCGGCGAGGCTTACGGGGAGCGGCGGCTGCTGGAGACCGTGCGCCGCCACGAGGCGCGGCCCGCCCCCGAAATCGTGGACGCCGTCTTCCAGGACGTGGCGGAGTTCTCCGGCTACGTCGCCCAGGACGACCGCACGCTCGTGCTGCTGCGCTGCTGACGTGGGGGCCCGGCTCGGCCAGCACTTCCTCTTCGACCCGTCCATCCTGCGCCGGATCGCCGCGGCGGCCGTCGCCGGGCCCGACGACGTGGTGCTGGAGATCGGCCCGGGGAAGGGCACCCTGACCCGGGAGCTGGCCGCGCTGGCGCGCCGGGTCGTCGCCATCGAGGCGGACCGCGCCCTGGCGGCGGCGCTGGCCGCGGAGTGCCGCGGCACGGGCGTCACGGTGGTGACCGGCGACGCCCTGAAGACCCCGTGGCCCCGCGCCACGGTCGTGTGCGGCAACATCCCCTACCGGATCACCTCGCCGCTGATCGATCGCGCGCTCCGCCCGCCGCGGCCCGAGCGGATCGTGTTCCTGGTGCAGGCCGAGGTCGCCGCGCGCCTCGCGGCGTCGCCCGGGGCGAACGAATACGGGGCGCTCACCGCCGGCGTGCGGCTCGTCGCCTCGGTGGAGCGGCTGTTCGGCGTGCCGGCGGGCGCGTTCCGGCCGCGGCCGCGCGTGGAATCGGCGGTGGTCCGGCTGGTGCCGCGGCCCGCGCCGCTGGTGGACTCCGAGGAGGAGGAGCGCCGGGTGCGCGGCGTGATCCGGGCGCTGTTCCAGCGGCGCCGCCAGCAGCTCGGCCGCTCGGTGCGCGAGGCGTTCGGCGTCGCCCGCTCCGAGGTGGCGGGCCTGCTCGAGGGCGCGGGCGTCGACCCCGCGGCGCGGGTCGAGGTGCTCGCGCCCGAGCGGTTCGTGGCCCTTGCTCGAGCCTTGGGGCCCCGTCTAGCTTCGTGAATTCCTTCACGAGGTCCGGCTTGCGCGACGTGGCGGCATCGACGGTGCGGCGGCTGTCGCTGTACCTCCAGTTCCTCGACCAGTGCGAGCGCCAGGGGACCGCGACCGTGTCCTCCGGCGCCCTCGCCGAGCGCGGCGGCGCCTCTCCGGCCCAGGTGCGCAAGGACCTCTCGTTCTTCGGGTCGTTCGGCCGGCGGGGCGTGGGTTACAACGTGCCGCGCTTGGCCGGCCGGCTGCGGGAGATCCTCGGCCTGGTGCGGCGCTACCGGGTCGTGCTCGTCGGGGCGGGACGCGTCGGCGCGGCGCTGGCGGCGTACCCCGGGTTCCGCGCCCGCGGGTTCGACGTGGTCGCCGTGTACGACGCCGATGCGGCGCGGATCGGCGCGGCGGTGGACGGCCTCGTGGTGCGGGGCGTGGAACGGCTGGAGGCGGACCTGGCCGCTGAGCCCGCCGACATCGCGGTGATCGCCACGCCGGCCGACGCGGCCCAGGCGGTGGCCGACCGGCTGGTGCGCTCCGGCGTGCGGGCGCTGCTCAACTTCGCCCCGGTCTCGCTGGCCGTGCCGCGGGGCGTCACGGTCTCGGACGTGAACATGGCGCTCGAGCTCGAGGCCCTCAGCTACGCGCTCCACCACGCACAGCCGTGAGCCGGGTCCACGTCACCTCCGAGATCGGCGCGCTCCGCACGGTGCTGATGCAGACGCCGGGCGAGGAGCTGCTGGCGGTGACCCCCGGCACCCGCGCGGACTACCTGTACGACGACGTGATCGACCTGGAGCAGGCCCGCCGCGAGCACCGGCAGCTGGTCGCGGTGCTGCGCCTGTTCGCCGAAGTGCTCGAGACGCGCGCGGTGCTGGCCGAGATCCTCAAGCGCGCCGAGGTGCGCGAGCGGCTGGTGGGCCGCACGCTCGACGTCGTGCCGTCCGACGCGCTGGCCCAGCGCCTGGCGCAGCTCCCGGTGAGCGCGCTGGTGGACGTGCTGGTGGCGGGGGCGATGGAGGAGGCCGGGCCGATCGCCGCGGCTCTCAACGAGGCCGGCTTCATGCTCCCGCCGCTCCCCAACCTGTTCTTCACCCGCGACGTCGGCATGGTGATCGGCGAACACGCGGTCATCGGCTCGATGCGCTACGGCGTGCGGTGGACCGAGGAGCTGCTGATCTCCGCGCTGTTCCGGCACCACGCGGCGTTCGAGAACGCGGGCGTGCTGTACGACGGCTCGGAGGAGAAGCGGCCCAACTACACGCTCGAGGGCGGCGACGTGCATCCGCTGCGGCCCGACCTGGTCGTGCTCGGCTACTCGGAACGGTCCTCCCCGGCCGCGCTCGACCACCTCACCGAGCTGCTGTTCGCCCGCTGCGGGGTCACGGACGTGATCGTGGTGGTGCTGCCCAAGGAGCCCACGGCCATCCATCTCGACATGATCTTCACCCAGGTGGACCGCGAGCTGTGCGTGGTTTCGCCGCCGCACTTCGTGGGCCCGGAGCGGCTGGCGGTGCTGCACCGGCGCCGCGGGGACGCGGGCGTGCGCGAGATGCCGAACCTGTTCGCCGCGCTGCTGGCGGTCGGCCTGCCCCTGGAGCCCGTCTTCTGCGGCGGCCCCAACCGCGCCGACCAGGAGCGGGAGCAGTGGGGCTCGGGGTGCAACTTCTTCTCGGTGCGCCCCGGCGTCGTGGTGGGCTACGACCGCAACGAGGCCACGCTGCGCGAGGTGGAGCGCGCCGGGTTCCGCGTGGTCCCCGGCCACAAGCTGCTCAAGGGCGAGGCGGCCGTGGGCGACGGCGACCGCGCGGTCGTCACGGTCAAGGGCAGCGAGCTGGTGCGGGGCGGCGGGGGACCGCGCTGCATGACGATGCCCCTGCGGCGCGACGACCCGTGAGCGCCACCTTGGCCGAGCGGGCGGCGCTCTACCTGAGCACGGGGCCGCGGGCCCCGGACGACATCGCACACGACGTGCTCGGCATCGCCCGTGCCCGCGGGGTCCTGGCGGAGCGGCTGGTCGCGGCGCTGCTGGGGGCGGACCCGCGCTTCGCCATCGACGTCGAGGGACGCTGGTCCGCGGTGCCGGAGCCGGCGCTGGGCGCGCTCCCGCTGGCCGACCTCGGCTACGCGGTGGTGGACGTGGAGACGACCGGGATGCGCGCCCGGGCCGGGGACCGCATCACCGAGGTCGCGGTGGTGCACGTGGACGGCGAGCGCACCGCGCTGGCGTTCGAGTCGCTGGTGAACCCCGAGGTCCCGATCCCGCACTTCATCGCGGCCCTGACCGGCATCGACGACGCGCTGGTCGAGGGCGCCCCGCGCTTCGAGGCGGTGGCCGACCAGGTGCTCGCGGCGCTGAACGGCCGGGTGTTCGTCGCCCACAACGCGCGATTCGACTGGGCGTTCGTGGCGGCGGAGATCGAGCGCGCGGGCGGCCTCGCCCCCCGGGTGCAGCGGCTGTGCACGGTGCGGATGGTCAGGGCGCTGGTGCCGGAGCTCGCGCGGCGCAACCTCGACAGCGTGATGCACTTCTTCGACATCGAGACCGAGCGCCGCCACCGCGCCGGCGGCGACGCCCTGGCCACGGCGGCGGTCCTGCGCCGGCTGCTGCGCCGCGCCGAGGCGCTCGGCATCACGAGCTGGCACGCGCTCCGGGCCCTGGTGCCGTGAGCCGGGCGCCGGAGGGACATCGTCCGCCCCCGGACGCGGCCGGCGCGCCGCCCGCCCCTGCTCGCCCTGCGCCGAGTGCCACGGCGACGCGGTTCACGGTGGGCCGGCTGGTCTGCTGGACCCTCGAGGGCGGGCTCCAGCGGCTCGACGGAGGCGCGATGTTCGGCGTCGTGCCGAAGCCCCTGTGGGCCCGGCGCGCCGAGCCGGACGAGCGCAACCGGATTCCCCTCGCGCTGCGCTGCCTCCTGGTGGAGCATCCCGACGGCCTGGTGCTGGTGGATACCGGTCTCGGCAACAAGGAGAGCGGCAAGTTCCGGGACATCTACGCCGTCGAGAACGCGGGCCGCACCGGCCCCACGGCGCTGGAGGACGCGCTCCACGACGCGGGGCATTCGTCCGCCGAGGTGAAGTGGGTCATCAACACCCACCTGCACTTCGACCACGCCGGCGGGAACACGTTCCACGACGGCGCCGGGGCGACGGCGCTGGCCTTCCCCAACGCCACCTACGTGGTACAGAAGGGGGAGCTGGACTTCGCCGCGCACCGGAACGAGCGGACCGCGGCCAGCTACCTGCCGCCCAACTTCGCGCCGGTGGCGGCCGCCGGCCGGTTCCGGCTGGTCTCGGGCGAGCTGGCCGTGCTCCCGGGCATCCACCTGCTGCCGACGCCGGGACACGTGCCGCACCACCAGTCGGTGCTGGTCACCAGCGCCGGCGAGGGCGCCTGTTTCCTGGCCGACCTGGTGCCGACCGCCGCGCACCTGCCGGCCGCGTGGATCATGGGCTACGATCTGGAGCCGCTGGTCACGCTCGCGACCAAGAAGCAGCTGCTGACCCGCGCGGCGCGGGAGCACTGGCAGCTGGTCTTCGAGCACGATCCGACGGTCGCGCGGGCGCGCCTGGCGGAGGATTCCGAGCACGGCTATGCGAGCGAACCCGTTGACACGGTGCGGCTTGGCGCCTAGCTTCCGCGCCGAACGTCAAGCAGGAGCCGGTGGCTCCTCACCCTCCGACCCCCGGCTGCGGGTGGTGGATTCGGGTTCTCGCGTGCATCGCGCTCCCGCCTCGTGCCGGGGCGGTGTTGTGGCGGACTCCGGAGGGCTCGGGAGTCCGCTTCGTGCTTCACGACCCTAGCGCCGGAGGCTGCGAATTCTCGAAAAACCAACGCCGGACAGCAAGAACCGAGTACGCATCAATCGCATGATCCGCATCAGTCCCGTCCGGGTGATCGCGCCCGACGGGGCCCAGCTGGGGATCATGGCGGTGGACGAGGCGCTCGCGGCCGCGGTGGCCCGCGGTCTCGACCTCGTCGAGGTAGCTCCGACGGCGCGGCCCCCGGTGTGCCGCATCATGGACTACGGGAAGTTCAAGTTCGAGCAGGCCAAGGCCGCGCGGGCGGCCAAGAAGAAGCAGCACTCGATCCAGCTCAAGGAGATCAAGTTCCGGCCGGGGATCGACAACCACGATTTCGAGTTCAAGTGCCGGCACGCGCGGGAGTTTCTCGCGGAAGGCAACAAGGTGAAGGTGACGATGATGTTCCGGGGCCGGCAGATGGCCCACCCCGAGCTGGGCCGGGAAGTCCTGGACCGCGTCTCCGAGCTGCTGGGGGACGTGGCCAAGCTGGAGCAGGAGGCCAAGCTCGAGGGCCGGAACATGACGATGCTGCTCACGCCGAAATGACGCGGCGCCGGGCCCGCCGGGCCGGGCGCGCGCGCACGGGAGAAGCGCGGTGAAGAAGAAGACGAACAAGGCGGCGGCCAAGCGGTTCCGGCTCACCGGCAAGGGCCGGGTGCGGCGCCGCAAGGCCTACAAGAGCCACATCCTCACGAAGAAGTCGGCCAAGCGGAAGCGGCACCTCCGCAAGGCCGCGGTGGCCTCGCACGCCGACGAGCGGCGTCTGCGCGGCCTCATCACGGCGTAGGGAGAGGGAGCCATGCCTCGCGTCAAGAGCAACGTCACGCGCCTCAAGCGCAAGAACAAGATCATGAAGGAGGCGCGCGGAAACCGTGGCGGCCGCAGCAAGCTGTGGAAGGCCGCCAAGGAGACCGTCGAGCGCGGGTGGGCCTACGCCTACCGGGACCGCAAGCAGAAGAAGCGGCAGTTCCGGCGCCTGTGGATCACCCGGATCAACGCCGCCGCCCGCCTGCACGACCTGTCGTACAACGTGTTCATGAACGGGCTGAAGAAGGCGGGCGTCGAGATCAACCGGAAGGTCCTCGCGGACCTGGCGGTGAAGGATCCCCAGGCGTTCGCCAAGCTCACGGAGCTGGCCAAGACCGGCTCCTAGCCGGTGGCACCCAGTGACCGTCCGCATCGCTCGGGCGGCGCAGAGCCCGAGACGACTCCCGGGCCGCCTGCGTCCGGCGCGGTGAGCGACCGGGCGGCGGACCTCGTCGCCGCGCTCGCCGGCCTCAAGGCCGAAGCGGAGCAGCAGATCCGCTCCGCCGCGGACGGCGACGCGCTGCAGCGGCTCAAGACCGACTACCTGGGCCGCAAGGCGGGCCGCGTGTCCGCCATTCTCAAGGCGCTTCCCTCCCTGGAGGCCGAGGCGCGGCGGACCGTCGGCCAGGCGGCCAACGACGCCAAGGCCGCGATCGAGCAGCTGCTGGCCTCCGCCGAGGCCGAGCACGCGGCCCGGGCCGCCCCGCCGGCCGGCGACCTGACGATGCCGGCGCGGCCGGCCTGGCGCGGCGCCCTCCACCCGGTCACCCTCGTCGCCACCGAGATCTGCGAGATCTTCCACGAGCTCGGGTTCACGCGCGCCGTGGGCCCCGAGGCCGAGACCGAGCGCAACAACTTCACCGCGCTGAACTTCCCGCCCGGGCACCCGGCGCTGGACATGCAGCCCACCTTCTACCTCGGCACGGGCGCGCTCCTGAGGAGCCACACCTCGCCGGTGCAGATCCGCGTGATGGAGGCCTACCGGCCGCCCATCCGGGTCACCATCCCCGGGCGCTGCTACCGGCGCGACCCGTTCGACGCCTCGCACGCGCCGGTGTTCACGCAGGTCGAAGGGCTGTGCGTGGACGAGGGCATCAGCTTCGTCGATCTCAAGGCCGCGATCACGTTCTTCGCGCGCCGGTTCTTCGCGGCCGGCGTGAACGTGCGCTTCCGCCCCTCGTTCTTCCCGTTCACCGAGCCGTCGGCCGAGGTGGACGTGGAGTGCCAGCTGTGCCACGGCTCCGGCTGCCCGGCCTGCAAGGGCACCGGGTGGATGGAGATCCTCGGCTGCGGGATGGTGGACCCCGCGGTGTTCGAGAACGTGGGCGTGGACCCGGAGCGCTACACCGGCTGGGCCTTCGGCATGGGACTCGACCGGGCGGCGATGGTGCGCTACGGCATCCCCGACATCCGGCTGCTGTTCGAGGCCGACATGCGCTTCCACCGCCAGTTCGTGGACTCGGTGTGAAGGCCTCGCTCCGCTGGCTCTCCGATCTGCTGGGTGTGCCGCTCGACGCGCGCCAGGCCCTGGAGCGCCTCCCGATGCTCGGCGTGCCGGTGGACGCCGTCGAGCCGCTGCACCACGACCTCGCGCAGGTGGTGGTGGCCCAGGTGCTCGAGGTCGCGCGCCACCCCAACGCCGACCGCCTGTCGCTGTGCAGGGTGGACGCGGGCGGCCCGGTGGTTTCGGTGGTCTGCGGCGCGAAGAACGTCACCGCGGGCCGCCGCTACCCGTTCGCGGCCGTCGGCACCACGCTGCCGGGCGGCGTGGTGCTGGAGCGGCGGAAGATCCGGGGCGAGTTCTCGGAGGGCATGCTGTGCTCGGCGCGCGAGCTGCGGCTCGGCGACGACCACGAGGGCATCCTGGAGCTGGAGACCACGGCCGCGCCCGGCACGCCGTTCCTCGACGCCGTCCCGGTGGCCGACACGCGGCTCGAGCTCGACGTGACGCCCAACCGGCCCGACCTGTTGAGCCACCTGGGCCTGGCCCGCGATCTGGCCGCCGTGCTCGGCCGGCCGGTGCGGCTGCCGGCGTTCGCCGACGCCGCGGCCGCGGCGCCGCGGGCGGTTCGCGCCGCCGGCGCGGCCGGCGAGACGGCCGGCGTGCGGATCGCGATCGAGGACGCGGAGGGCTGCCCCCGGTTCACCGCCGCCGTCCTGCGCGGCGTCACGATCCGCCCCTCGCCCCCGTGGCTCCGCATGCGGCTCGAGGCCGCCGGCGTGCGCGCGATCAACAACGTCGTGGATGCGACCAACTACCTGCTCCTCGAGGTCGGGCAGCCGATGCACGCCTACGACCTGGCGAAGGTGGCCGGGCCGGCGCTGGTGGCCCGGCGGGCCCGCTCCGGGGAAGCCATCGTCACGCTCGACGGGGTGCGGCGCACCCTGACGCCGGCCATGACCGTGATCGCGGACGCGCGCGAGGCGCAGGGGATCGCGGGCGTGATGGGCGGGTCCACCAGCGAGGTCTCGACCTCGACCACCGACGTGCTGCTCGAGTGCGCGTACTTCGATCCCAAGCGCACCCGCGCCACGAGCCGGGCCGTCGGCCTGGCGACCGAGGCCAGCCAGCGCTTCGAGCGCGGCGCCGATCACGGGGCGCAGGCCGACCACCTCGCGCGCGCGCTGGACCTGCTCGTGCGCGTGGCCGGCGGCGCCGTGGACGGCGCGCCGGTGGACGTGTACCCGTCGCCCATTCCGCCCGTCACGGTCTTTCTCCGCGACCGGCGGGTGAGCCACCTCCTGGGTGTCGAGGTCCCGCGCCCCGAGATTGAGCGCGTCCTGACCGCGCTGGGCTGCGTGGTGGGCCCCAGGGAGGACCGGCTGGCCGTGCAGGTCCCGACCTTCCGGCCGGACCTGACCCGCGAGGTGGACCTGATCGAGGAGATCGCGCGCATCGTCGGCTACGACCGGTTCCCGGACGAGATGCGGCCGCAGCGCGCGGGCGTCGTGCCCGACGCGCCGGCCGAGCAGCTGGCCACGCGGCTGCGGGGCTCGCTCACCGCGCTGGGCCTGCACGAGGCCATCACCGCCTCGCTGGGCCCGCGGCACGACGAGCGCTGCGTGGAGCTGGCCAATCCGCTGAGCCAGGACGAGGGCTACCTGCGTGCCGCGCTGTTGCCGGGCCTGGTGCGCCGGTGCGAGCACAACTGGCGGATGCAGCAGCGCGACGTCCGCCTGTTCGAGATCGGGAACGTGTTCTTCCGGAGCCCGGATCCGCTGCCGGTGGAGGAGCTGCACGTGGCCGCGGTGATCTCGGGCGCCCGGCGGCCGCCGCACTGGAGCGACGCGGCGCCGCCCGACGTCGAGCTGTTCGACGTGAAGCTGCTGCTGGAGGCGGCCGTGGCCCAGGGCCGGCCGGGGGCGGTGGTGGTGCCGGCGGAGGACGGCGGGCGCCTGGTTGCGAAAGAGCCCGGCGGCCGGCAGGTTGGCTGGGCGGGAGAGCTGGCCGGGGACCGGCCCGCCTGGGGCGCCCGGCTCTACGGGTTCGAGCTGGAGCTGGAGGCCGCCGCGGCGGCTCCGGTGCGGTTCCGGCCGCTGCCGGCCTGGCCCGCGGTCGAGCAGGACGTCGCGCTCGTGCTGCCCGACGGCCTGGCGGCCGCCGGGGTGGAAGCGGCGCTCCGGGCCGGCGCCGGGCCGCTGCTCGAGACGTTGTGGCCGTTCGACGAGTACCGCGGGGCGCCGCTCCAGGCCGGAACCCGGAGCGTCGCGTGGCGGCTCGTCTTTCGCGCCGCCGACCGGACGCTACGCGACGCCGACGTCGAGGCGGCCGTGACCGGCGCGCTGGCGGAGGTGGAGAGGCGACATGGGGTCCGCAGGCGAGAGGCCTGATCTCGACGCGCTCCGCGAGCTCGAGGAGGTGTTGCACCACCTCGCCGACGAGCTCGGGGCCTGGCGCCGCAGGGCGCTGACGGCCGAGGCGCGCCTGGCCGAGCTGGCGCGCCTGCAGGAGGGCGGCGGCACGGCGCTGCTGCGGCTGCGGGAGCTGGAGGAGGAGAACACGGGCCTGGAGCGGCGGCTCGGCTCGGCCCGGACCCAGCTCTCGGAGCTGGTCGGCCGCCTCGGCTTCCTGGAGCAGCAGGCGGTGGTCGGCGCGCGCACCGAGGTGGCCAAGTCGTGAACGGCGGGGGCGAGCGGTGAAGAAGCACGCGGTGCGCGTGACGATCGTGGACGAGGAGTACACCGTGCGCTCCGAGCTGGACCCGGAGTACACGCGCGAGGTGGCGTCGCACGTGGACGCGGCGATCCGGCGGGTGCTGGCGTCGGGGACCATCGTCGAGAGCCACAAGGCGGCGATCCTCGCGGCGCTCGCGATCACCGACGAGCTGCTCCAGTCCCGCCGCCAGCAGGAGGAGCTGTCGCAGCGCCTGAAGCAGCTCTCCGGCGAGCTGGCCCGCCTGCTCCCGCCCCAGAAGCGGCAGAGCGTGACCGGGTGAGCTTGTCTTAGCCCTCTATTCCATCGTAAGTTAGCACGCGAGAGACTTGACCTTCGACATCACTCAGGGCGGGCGACCGCCGGAGTGGTCATATGACATCGGATTTCAGTTTTGCCGCGCTCCTCGTCGCGGTTGGTGCGACGGGGACGGCGGCGGCCCTTGCCTTCTTCTTCATCGGGCGGTGGGTCGAGCGGCGGATCGCGGCCAGGGCCAAGGCCACCGCCGAAGCCCTCGCCAACCGCATCCTCGAGGACGCGCGGCGCGACGCCGAGGCGTTCCGCACGTCGCTGGTCGTCTCCGGCAAGGAAGAGCTGGCGAAGGCGCGCGAGGCGTGGGAGGCCGAGGTCGGCCGCCGCCGCGAGGAGATCGACCGCATCGAGCACCGGCTCGAGGAGCGGGAGGACATCCTCGAGAAGAAGCTCCAGGTGCTGGAGCGGCGCGACCGGGAGCTGGAGGCCCGGCACGGCGACGTCGACGCGGCCGAGAAGCGCGCCGTGGCCGCCGAGGCGGAAGCCCAGGCGCTCGTGGCCGAGCGGAAGCGGCGGCTCGAGGCCCTGGCGGGCCTCTCGGCGGCGGACGCCAAGAAGGAACTGGTCCGCAGCATCGAGGAGGAGGCGAAGGCGGACGCGGCCGCCCTGGTGCGCAACGCGCGCGAGCAGGCGCGGCGCGAGGCGGAGAAGGAGGCGAAGAAGATCGTCGCCCTCGCGATCCAGCGCATCGCGGCCGACCACACCGCCGAGACGACGGTGGCGGCGGTGGCGCTGCCGAACGACGAGATGAAGGGCCGGATCATCGGCCGCGAGGGGCGCAACATCCGCGCCTTCGAGACCGCGACCGGCGTGGACGTCGTCATCGACGACACCCCCGACACGGTCATCGTCTCCTGCTTCGACCCGGTGCGGCGCGAGGTGGCCCGGCTGTCGCTGGAGCGCCTGATCGCCGACGGCCGCATCCACCCGGGCCGGATCGAGGACGTGGTGAAGAACGCGCAGGCCGACGTGGACCGGCAGATCCAGGAGGCCGGCGAGCAGGCGGCCTACGAGGTGGGCGTCCACGGCCTGCATCCGGAGATCATCAAGCTGGTGGGCCGGATGCGGTTCCGGACCTCGTACGGCCAGAACATGCTGAAGCACTCGAAGGAAGTGGCCTGGCTGGCCGGGATCATGGCGGCCGAGCTGAAGCTCGACGTCCCGCTCGCCAAGCGCGGCGCGCTGCTGCACGACATCGGCAAGGTGCTGACGCACGAGAGCGAGGGCACCCACGTGCAGCTGGGCGTCGAGGTGGCGACCAAGTACGGCGAGCCGGCGGTGGTGATCAACTGCATCGCCGCCCACCACGACGACGTGCCGCACGAGTCGCCCATCTCGGTGATCGTGCAGGCGGCCGACGCCGTCTCGGGCTCGCGCCCGGGCGCCCGCCGCGAGGCGTTCGAGAGCTACGTCAAGCGGCTCACCAAGCTCGAGGAGATCGCGTCGGGGTTCGACGGGGTGGAGAAGGTGTACGCGATCCAGGCGGGTCGGGAGATCCGGGTGATGGTGACGCCCGACCGGATCGACGACACGCGCGCCTCCACGCTGGCCGAGGAGATGGCGCGCAAGATCGAGAACGAGCTGCAGTACCCCGGACAGATTCGCGTCGTGGTCATCCGGGAGACGCGCGCGGTGGATTTTGCGAAGTGATGAGGCGTGAGAGGTGAGAACGTGGTGAGAAGTGAGACGTTCAAGTGAGTGGTGGGAGGCAAGGACGTGAGCGGTGAGAGGCAGTGAGGGGTGAGAAGGATCTCACCTCTCACGTCTTTGCTTCTCACTCTCACTACTCACTTGAGCCGCTCACGCCTCGCCTCTCACCGCTTACCGCTGGTAACCGCAAGGAGCCCGCGATCGTGACCGCCCGCATCATCGACGGCACCGCCATCGGCAAGCAGATTCGCGCCGAATTGAAGGCCGAGGTCGAAGCCCTCAAGGCCAAGGGCGTCGTTCCCGGCCTCACGGTCGTGCTCGTGGGCGAGGATCCGGCGAGCCAGGTCTACGTGCGGATGAAGGGCAAGGCCGCCGACGAGCTGGGCATGAGGTCGGACACGATCCGCCTGCCGGCCGACGCCGCGGAGGCGGAGCTGCTGTCCCTGCTGGACGGGCTCAACGCCAATCGCGCCGTGCACGGCATCCTGGTCCAGCTGCCGCTCCCCGGGCACATGGACTCGAGCAAGGTCCTGCTCCGGATGAAGCCGGAGAAGGACGTGGACGGCTTCCACCCGGTCAACGTCGGCAAGCTGGTGATCGGCGACCGCACCGGGTTCCGGCCCTGCACGCCGGCCGGGGTCCAGGAGCTGCTGATCCGCAGCGGCGCCGATCCCGGCGGCAAACACGTCGTCGTGGTCGGGCGCTCGCTGATCGTGGGCCGCCCGGTGGCCAACATCCTCATGCAGAAGGCGCCGGGCGCCAACGCCACGGTCACCGTGGCGCACACCGGCACGCGCGACCTGGCGAGCATCACCCGCCAGGGCGAGATCCTCGTGGTCGCGGCCGGCCGGCCCGAGGTCATCCGCGGCGCCATGATCCGGCCCGGCGCCGTGGTCATCGACGTGGGCGTGAACCGGGTGGACGATCCCGCGGCCGAGAAGGGCTACCGCCTCGTGGGCGACGTCAACTTCGCGGAGGCCGTCGAGGTCGCCAGCCAGATCACGCCCGTGCCGGGCGGCGTCGGCCCGCTCACCATCGCGCTGCTGATGCGCAACACCGTGCAGGCGGCGCGCCAGGCGGCGTGACGCTCTCCTTGCCGCTCGAGACCGCGCCGCGCGAGCGGCCGTCCACCGTCACCGAGGTGGTCGAGGCGGCGCGCCTGGTGGTCGAGCACGCCCTCGGGCCGCTGTGGGTGGAGGGCGAGATCTCCAACTTCAAGACCTATCCCTCCGGCCACTGGTACTTCTCGCTCAAGGACCCCTCGACCCAGCTCCGCTGCGTGATGTGGCGCTCCGACGCCCGGCGAGTCCCCGCCGTGCCGCAGGACGGACTCAAGGTGTACGCGCGCGGCGAGCTGACGGTGAGCCCCAAGCGCGGCGAGCTGCAGCTCACGGTGCGGCAGCTGCTGGCGACGACCGAGGGCGGCTTCTACGCCATCGCGCTGGAGCGCGCCCGCGTCGCCCTCGAGAAGGACGGCCTGCTGGCGCCGGAGCGGAAGCGCCCGCTGCCGCCCTTCCCGCGGAGCATCGGCGTCGTCACCAGCCCCGAGGGCGCGGTGTGGCACGACATCGTGGCCGTGATCGGCCGCCGCTGGCCGGCCGTCGAGCTGGTGCTGATCGGCGCGCGGGTGCAGGGCGAGGGCGCGGCCACCGACCTGATGCGCGCGCTCGCCCTGGCCGACCGCGTTCCGAGCCTCGACCTGGTGATCGTCGCGCGGGGCGGCGGCTCCAAGGAAGACCTCTGGGCCTTCAACGACGAGCGGGTGGCCCGCGCAGTCGCCGCCTCGCGCGTGCCCACCATCGCTGCGGTCGGGCACGAGACCGACGTGACGCTGACCGACCTGGTGGCCGACGTGCGGGCCGCGACGCCCTCGGCGGCGGCGGAGAAGGCGGTGCCCGACCGCGCCGACCTCGCCCGCCGGCTCGCGGCGGTGAGTGCCGGCCTGGGCGCGGCGGTGGCCCGGCGGCTCGAGCTGGCCGACGAGCGCGTGCGGCACGCCTCGACCCGCCTCGGCGGCGCCGTGGACCGGCGGCTGGCGGCGACCCGCGAGCGGCTGCGGCGCCACGCGGCGCGGATGGGCACCGCCGCCGAGGCGCGGCTCGCGGAGCGGCGGGCCGTGCTGTCGCGGGTGGCGGCCTCGCTCGACGCGCTCTCCCCGCTCAGGGTCCTCGAGCGCGGCTACGCCGTTGCGCGCGACGCGGGCGGCCGCGTCCTGAGGCGGGTGGCCGACTTCGCGCCCGGCGCCGCGTTCCGGCTGCGGGTCAGCGACGGCGAGGTGCCCTCCCGCGTGGAGCCGCGACCGTGACTGCGCAGCGCCGCCCGTCGCTGGAGGAGGACCTCGGCCGCCTCGACGTGATCGTGCGCGCGCTGGAGACCGAGGACGTGGACCTCGACCGGGCCCTGGCGCTGTTCGAGGAGGGCGTCGAGCGGCTGCGCGCGGCGCGCGAGCGGCTGGGCGAGGCCGAGCTGCGGCTGCGCCAGCTCCGGGAGGCCGCCGACGGAGGGGTGAAGCTTGACGCGCTCGACCGCGCCGGACGTCAGCAGACGGATGACTGATTCTTCCGTCGCGCCGCCCGACGGATCCCGCCCTGGCACGAGTGCCACCGCTGAGGGGCGCGTCGCGATCGACGCCTTCCTCGCCCGCGCGCGCGAGGCCACCGACCGCGCGCTGGAGCGGGCCCTGGACGAGATCCTCCCGGCGGTGCCCGGCGGCCTCGCCGAGGCGGTGCGGTACGCCGTCCTGGGCTCCGGCAAGCGGTTCCGTCCGGCGCTGGTGCTGGCGGCCTACGAGGCCGCGGGGGGCGGCAGCGCCGCCATCGCCGATCTCGCGGCGGCCGTCGAGATCGTCCACGCCTATTCGCTGGTCCACGACGATCTCCCCTGCATGGACAACGACGACCTGAGGCGGGGGCGCCCGACGCTGCACCGCGCCTTCGACGTGCGCCGCGCGACCGAGGCCGGCTTCGCGATGGTCCCGGTGGCCGCCGCCGCCCTGGCGCGCGGGGCCCGGCTGATGGGCCTGGCCGCCGGGGCGCGGCGCGAGGTGGAGCTGCTGCTGTTCCGGGCGGCCGGGGCCGGGGGGATGATCGGCGGCCAGGTCCTGGACCTGGTCGCGCCGGGGCGCGCGCCCTCGCGGGAGGCCATGACCGACATTGACGTGCGCAAGACCGGCGCGCTCATCGCCGCGTCGGTCGAGATCGGGGCCGTGGCGGCCGGCGCCCCGCCGGGAACCCGCGCGGCGTACCGGGCCTACGGCGAGGAAGTGGGGCTCGCCTTCCAGATCGCCGACGACGTCCTCGATGTCACCGCGACGTCCGAGCAGCTCGGCAAGACGCCCGGCAAGGACGCCAAGCTCGGCAAGCCGACCTTCCCGATGCTGCTCGGCGTGGCCGGGGCGGAGCAGGAGGCCGGCCGGCTCGCCGAGCGCGCCGTGGCCCATCTGGAGGCCGCGCGAGTATCTTCACCGCTCCTCGCGGCGCTGGCCCGCTTCGTGGTCGCGCGCCGCTCCTGACCTCACCGGACCAAGGGCGCGCATGGGACTGCTCGAAGGCATCTCCGGCATCGACGACGTCAAGCGGTTGCCGCGCGAGCGGCTGCCGGAGCTGTGCGACGAGATCCGCCAGCGCCTGATCGACGTGGTCTCGACCACCGGCGGCCACATCGGCGCCGGCCTCGGCGTCGTGGAGCTGGCCACCGCCGTCGCCTACGTGTTCGACTCGCCGCGCGACAAGATCGTGTGGGACGTGGGGCACCAGGCCTATCCGTGGAAGCTCCTCACCGGCCGCAACGCCCGGTTCCCGACCCTCCGCCAGGCCGGCGGCCTGTCCGGGTTCCTGCGCCGCGACGAGAGCCCGCACGACCAGTTCGGGGCGGGCCACGCCGGCACCGCGATGTCGGCCGCCTACGGCATGGCGGTCGCGCGCGACCTCAAGGGTGAGCGCCACGACGTGGTCGCCATCGTCGGCGACGGCGCGATGACCTGCGGCCTGTCCTACGAGGGGATGAACAACGCCGGGCACTCCGGGCGCGACATCATCGTCATCCTCAACGACAACGGGATGTCCATCGCCCCGAACGTCGGCGCGATGAGCCGCTACCTCTCCAACGTGGCCACCAACCCCCTGTACAACCGGGTGCGCGAGGAGCTGAAGCGCCTGACGCACCGGGTGGATGCAATGGTCGGCCACGGCGTGCAGGATTTCGCGCGGCGCGTGGAGGAGAGCCTCAAGAACTTGGTGCTGCCGGGCGTGCTCTTCCAGGAGATGGGGCTGCGCTACTTCGGGCCGGTGAACGGCCACGACGTGCGCGGGCTGGTCGAGGCGCTCGAGAAGATCCGCCAGCTCAAGGGGCCGCGGTTGCTGCACGTGCTGACGCAGAAGGGCAAGGGGTTCCCGCAGGAGGCGCCCGACCTGGAGAAGTTTCACGCGCGGGCGCCGTACGATCCGGCCACGGGCGAGCTGAAGGCCGCCGGCGGAGGGCCGCCGCTGTGGACGCGGGTGTTCGGCGACGCCATCACCCAGCTGGCGGCCGAGCATCCCGAGCTGGTGGCGATCACGGCCGCCATGCCGTCGGGGACGGGGACCAACGCGTTCCAGAAGAAGTGGCCCGACCGGTTCTTCGACGTCGGGATCGCGGAGGGGCACGCGACGACCTTCGCGGCGGGACTCGCGACCCGGGGCATCCGGCCGGTGGTGGCCATCTACTCGACGTTCCTGCAGCGCGCGTACGACAACATCATCCACGACGTCGCGATCCAGGGACTGCCGGTGATCTTCTGCCTCGACCGCGCCGGCATGGTCGGCGACGACGGGCAGACGCACATGGGGCTGTACGACATCGCGTACCTGCTGGCCGTGCCGGGCATGACGGTCACGGCACCGAGGGACGGCGCGGAGATGATCGGGCTGCTGCGCTGCGCGCTGGCGCGGACCGAAGGGCCGTTCAGCATCCGCTACCCGCGCGACAAGGCCCCGGCGGAGCCGCCGCCCGCGGCGGAGGTGGCGGCGGTGCCGTACGGGACCTGGGAGCTGCTGCGGCGCGGGAAGAACGGGGTCGCCGTGCTGGCGGTCGGGGCGATGTGCGTTCCCGCGCTGGAGGCGGCGGAGAAGCTCGCGCCCGAGGGGCTGGACGTCACCGTGGTGAACTGCCGCTTCCTCAAGCCGGTGGACCGCGCGATGCTCGACGCGCTGCTGAGGGACCACCGCCTGCTCCTGACCGTGGAGGACGGGGTGGTGACGAACGGGTTCGGCGCCTACCTCGCCCGGCTGGTGCAGGAGGAGGCCCCGGAGGTGCGCGTGGTGGCGCACGGCGCGCCGGACCGGACCTACGAGCACGCGCCGCGCGCCAAGCAGCTGGAGTCGGTCGGCCTCACGGCCGACGGGATCGCGGCGCGGGTGCGCGCGCTGCACGCCGAGGAGGCCGCGCTGCCGTCATGAACGTCGGGCTCGTCGGGAACCGCCGCTACCGGCCGATGGACGAGATGCTCGCCGCGATGGCGGCCGAGGCCCCGAAGCTGGGCGCCCGGCTGTTCCTGGAGCCGACGCTGGCGGCGGCGCTCCCGGATCGGCCGGCGGGCGGGCTCGACGGGGCGAAGCTCGACATCATCGTCAGCCTGGGCGGCGACGGCACGCTGCTCCGGGGCGCGCGGCTGGCGTGCCTGCGCGGCATCCCGATCCTCGGCATCAACCTGGGCCGGGTGGGCTTCCTCGCCGCGGCGGGCCCCGAGACCGCGCTGGACACGCTGCGGCGCGTGGTGCGGGGCGAGTACACGATCGAGTCGCGCCTCGCCCTCTCGGCGCGCGTGGGCGGCGCGGCCGAGGAGTGCCTGGCGGTGAACGACGTCGTGATCCACAAGGGCGGGATCGCGCGCCTCATCCGCATCTCGGTGGCGGTGGACGGCCAGGAGGTCGGCGTCTACACGGCGGACGGCATCATCGTCGCCACCCCCACGGGCTCGACGGCATACTCGATGTCGGCGGGGGGCCCGATCGTGGTGCCGGGCGTGGACGCGCTGGTGATCACCGCGATCTGTCCGCACACCCTCGCGGTGCGGCCGCTGGTGGTGTCGGCCAGCTCCATTCTCACCCTGCGGGCGCTCGATCCCGTGCCGGCGCCCGAGGAGCTGATGGTCTCCATCGACGGCCAGGTGGCCGCGCGCCTGGCGCCGCGACAGGAGGTCACGGTGGTCCGCGCGTCCCGCCCGGTGCTGCTCGCGCGGGCCGGCGCCGAGTCGTTCTTCGTCCGGCTGCGGGAGAAGCTGCAGTGGGGTGATCTCTCCGACCGAAAGGGCTGAGACCGCAGCCGATACCGATGACCCCCCTTCGCCGCCGGGATCCAACGCCATGCTGACCGAGCTCAGGGTCCGCGACGTCGCGGTCATCGCCGACGCGCGGCTGGAGCTCGGGGCGCGCCTCAACGTGCTCACCGGGGAGACCGGCGCCGGCAAGTCGCTGCTGGTGGACGCGCTGGCGCTGCTGCTGGGCGAGCGGGCGACGGGCGAGATGGTGCGCACCGGCGCGCCGCGCGCGTCGGTCGAGGGCGCCTTCGACGTCGCCGGGCGGGCGGACCTGGCCGCGGCGCTCGGGGAGCAGGGCATCGAGGTGGAGGACGGCCGCCTGGTCCTCAAGCGCGAGGTGCAGGTGTCGGGGCGCAGCCGGGCCTGGGTGAACGGCAGCCCGGTGACGGTGGGCGTGCTGGCGGAGGTGGGCCGGCGGCTGGTGGACCTGCACGGGCAGCACGAAACCCAGTCGCTGCTGCGGCCCGACGCGCAGCGGGACATCCTCGACGCGTTCGCCGAGGCCTCGGTGGAGGCGGCGGCGGTGCGCGCGGCGCACGAGCAGCTCGAGTGCCAGGTGGCCGAGCAGCGGCAGTTGGAGGAGCGGCGCGCCGAGGCGCGGAAGCGGGCCGACTACCTGCGCCACGTCGCGGAGGAGATCGAGCGTGCGCGGCCCAGGCCGGGCGAGCTGGAGCAGCTCGAGGCCGAGGTGCGGCGCCTGGGGCACGCGGAGGAGCTGGGGCGGATCGCGGAGGAGCTGTCGCAGCTGCTGGACGGCGACGACCGCGCGGCCAGCGCGGCGCTCGCGCACGCGGCGCGGCTGGTGGCGGCGCTGGAGCGCTTCGACGCCGGCGGCGCGGCCGGCTGGCGGGAGATGCTGGACGGGGCGGTCCTCAACGTCGCCGAGCTCTCGCGCGCGGTCGGCGCGTACCGCGAGGGGGTGGAGCTGGATCCGGCGCGCCTGGCGTCGCTCGAGCGCCGGCGCGACCTGCTGTTCCGGCTCGACCAGAAGTACGGCCCGGGCATGGACCGGGTGATCGCGGCGGGCGAGGAGGCACGCCGCGAGCTCGGCCTCCTGGACACGGCGGACACCGACCTCGCGGCGCTGGCCCGCCGCATCGAGGAGGCCCGCAGTGCGCTGGCGGACCGGTGCCGCGCGCTCACCGCGAAGCGGTCCACGGCGGCGCGCAGGCTCGGCCGGGCGGTCACGGCGCGGCTGGCCGCGCTGGGGATGCCCGACGGGAAGTTCCGGGTGGAGCTGAAGCGGCTCGAGGCGCCGTCCCGCTCCGGAGCCGAGGCGGTCGAGTTCATGGTGCAGCTCAATCCCGGCATGGACGAGCGGACGCTCGCCCGCGCGGCCTCGGGCGGCGAGCTGTCGCGGATCATGCTGGCCCTGAAGGGGGAGCTGGCCCGCCACGACGCGGTGCCGACCCTGGTGTTCGACGAGGTGGACCAGGGCGTGGGCGGCCACGTGGCCGGCCGGGTGGCGGAGTCCCTGAGCGGCGTGGCCGGCGACCACCAGGTCATCGTGATCACCCACCTGCCGCAGGTGGCCGCGGCCGCGGCGCAGCACCTGGTGGTGGCGAAGGCGTCGGCGGGCGGCGTGGCCCAGACCGACGTCCGCGCCGTCGAGGGCCAGGAACGCGTGGAGGAGATCGCGAGGATGCTGGGAGGCGACGCCTCGCCGGAGACGGCCCGGAAGCACGCGACGGAGCTGCTCAAGCGGGCGGGCTGAGCGCGCGGCCTACTTGAACAGCTTGACGTACCCCCGGATCGCGATGTGGAACACGCTCTCCTGTGGCACCCGCCCGCCGCCGCCGTAGACCGTGTTCTCGTACGACACCGTGACGCTGTACGGGAGGCTGGCGCGGCCCTTCGCGTAGCGGCCGACCGTCGAGAAGGTCACCCCGCCGCCGATGCGCATCCAGCGCACCCCGGTGTCCTGGTCGAGCACGCTGGCCGGCAGGAGCACCACGGCGCTGTCGGCGGGATTCACGTAGCTGTGCTTCGTCGGTCCTTGCGAGAAGAAGCCGTACGCCACCCGCACCGAGAACGCGTCGTCCACCAACCAGGTCGGGGCCAGGTCGGCCCCGAGCCAGGGCGCCGGCTTCCGGCGGATCGTGGCCAGCTGGCTCAGCGGCGCGATCGGGAATTCGGGCGGGGTCACGCGCATCGGGATCTGGTCGGCGGCAGCGGCGCCGGCCCGGCCGACGGCGTGGATCAGGAAGTGCTCGCCGAGGATGAAGTCGTTGGCCAGCGCGCCCTCGAAGCCGAGCTGGTGGGTGCCGGTGCCGAGGTCGAGGAAGGTGGTGGCTGACGGCGCCTCGCCGGTCGGGAAGCGCACGGTGAGGACGATCTGTCCGCGGTACCGCGCGCCTTCCGCGACCTGGTAGGTGAGGTGGGCGGTGATGTCGCCGATCCCCGTCTTGACCACCGTGCCGAACGTGTCCGCGGCCACCGGGAGCGCGGGATCGCTGTAGAGGCGCTCCAGGTCGTCACGGATGAGCGCGGCTTCGGGCAGCGTCAGGCCGGCGGAGCCGAGCGCGGGCAGGCTGTCTCCGAGTGCCTGGTACTGTCCGGCGAGCTGCGTATAGGAGGAATCGGCCCGCGCCAGGCGGATCAGAAGGCTCTCGGCCGCGACCGTGCTGTCGCGCGGCAGGAACGGCTGGCGGCTCGCGGCGAGGAACGGCGTGAGCGCCGCGATCGCCGCCAGCGCCTGCGGGCGCAGGGCCGGGGGCCCGCTCGTGGCCTGCGTCTGAAGGGCCGCCAGGGCCGCGGTCATCTGTGAGCGGAAGGCCGAGTCCCTGGTCGCGTCGAGGAAGGCCGGGTTCCATCCCACGTTGCTGCGCCGCGCCAGCGCCGTGTCCAGGTTGAAGCTCGCGTCCACCCGGCTCCGCACGATGGGCACCGTGACGCCGATCGCGAGCCGCCGGCTGATGCCCAGCTCGAGCCCGACCGGTAGCGTGCGCACGCTGGCATTGAGCGCGATCAGCGGGTGGCCGAGGTTGAGCGAGAAGGCGCCGAGTCCGGTCGCGCTCCGGAGCGTATCCTGCAGCTGCGAGAGGAACGGCAGGTTCGCGGTGCCGAGGGAGTCGGTCGTGTAATCCGCGGTGATCGGCACCAGACCCGCCGCGCCGGGCTGAAAGCGGTGGTCCCAGCTCGACCACAGCGGCGTGAAGTCCACCCGCAGCGTGCCGGGCGCCAGCGGAACGGCGAACTCCGTTTGTGCTTGGAGGGGTCCGGCGAGGAGCACGCCGGCGGCGATGCCCAGGACGGCGGCGAGCAGGGCGGAGCGGCGGGGCGGCATGGGCGGCGTCAAGTCTAGCTACGCGCCGGCGGCGATGTCCAGCGTGCGTGCGTCGGGGACGCGGTAGCGGCCGCGTCCCGGCGCACCAGCCGGGTCCGCGGCGACAGCAACGAATCGGGCGGCCGCCCGGAGGCGGCCGCCCGATGGGGGATCAGATCAGGCTCTGGCGTCAGGGAGGCGTCAGCGTCGTGCCGTACTTGGCGTTGATCGCGGCCACGAACGCGTCGGCGATGGCCTTGTGGCCGGCGGCCGTGGGATGGATGCCGTCGAGCGAGACCAGCGGGCCGAACGACACGGCGGGCGGCGGCCCCGGGGTGAACAGCGGGAACGGCGGGATCAGTGCCGCATTCGCCGCCAGCAGGCCGTTGAAATCCACGAGCGCCCAGCCGCGCGTCGTGGCCTGGGCCTGGATGTACGCGTCCAGCGTCAGGATCCGTGTGACGATGGCCTTGACCGTCGCCTTGGTCAGCACCGCGCCGGCGGGCAAATTGGCGGTTCCGAAGTTGACGGTGGCCTGGCCCGTGCCGCAGTTCAGGTACGCTGCGGCGCCGCGGCTCAGCGCGCCCGTGATCGTCGCGATGGCGGGGAAGGTGACCAGCATGCTGTCACCCACGCCTCCGAGGGCGCTCGGCGCGCAGCTCGGGTCCACGGCGAAGTTCGGCGATGTGTACGGCGCCGTGGTGTCCGGCAAGGGGGCCGGGCAACCGTGGTGACTGAGGCAGAAGAGGATCACGCCCACGCTGAAGTGTGGAATCACCGTCACGTTCGGAATGTTGATCACCGCCACCTTGGCGCCCGTGAGACCGATGGTGTCCGCGATCGCGGCGAACTGCGTCTCGAACGCCGCCACAGGCGTCAGCAGCGTGGTATCCGCCTCCGTGGCGGCGCTCAGCACGTCGTTGCCGCCGATCTCGAGCGTCACGAACGCGGGCCTTGCCGCATACAGGATGTCGATCGGGTTGCGGCTGCCGGTGATGAACTGGGCCAGGAACAGCGTGTCCGTCGCGGGATGCGTCACGTCCTGGATGTTGAGAACCTGGGCCGCGCGGAGGCTCGGCACCCCGAGGTTGTTGAACCACCCCTGCTTCCCCGGGACCGACAGCGGGCTGATCAGGTTGCACGCCGCGCCGGCGCCGCTGCTGTCGTTGCCGCCGCCCACCCGGTCGCCCGTCAGGGGGTCGGAGTACGGCGCCGGGCACCCCGGGGCCGTGAAGCCCGGGTAGTACCAGTTGGCGTTCGGCGAGAAGCCCATCGCGGTCGCCAGCAG
Source organism: Gemmatimonadales bacterium (assembly GCA_035502185.1). Lineage (NCBI taxonomy): Bacteria > Pseudomonadati > Gemmatimonadota > Gemmatimonadia > Gemmatimonadales > Gemmatimonadales bacterium. Next base: position 49,416 of record DATJUT010000050.1, on the reverse strand, counting down.
GTACGGGAACGCCTGGCGCTGCGTGGCGTCGCTGATCCCGCCCGACTGGACGCCGGCGCTGATGCTGGTGCCCAGGGCGATGTAGCCGCGGAAGTTCGTGCCGCCGGCCGGCGCAGCCATCGGCCCGATCTGCTGGTTGTCCAGGCAGCCGGTCGCGAGCACAGCCAGCGCGGCGAAGGCAACGGTGGAAAGGCGCATAGGACGCGGCTCCATGGTTAGAACCCCAGCGCCAGGCTGGCGCCGAAGAGGTTCGCCTTGAACTGGTAGAGACCGTGGTTGACCAGGTCGCCGGGCACGCCGGCGGGCGGATCGATCATCCGGCCGCGCCGGTCCTGCTGCTGCAGGTACTGGTAGGCCAGGTCGAGCCGCAGCCGCGGCATGAGCAGGACGCCGACGCCGAGCGTGCCCTCGTAGCGGTTACCCTCGGGAAGCACCGGCGTCACCGACGCGTCGGGCGAAGCGCCGTTGTGCCGCAGGGCGCCCGCGCGGATCGCGAACTTCGGTGTGGCCCGCCAGTCGATCCCGAAGCGGAACGCGTCCGTGCTCTTGTAGTTCTCCGGCTCCGTGACCGTGGGCGCGACCGTGAGGGTGAGCTTCAGCGTGTCGAAGACCGACCAGTTGGTGTGCTGCCAGTCCGCCAGCACCGTGAGGTTGTCCATCAGCTTGTACGCGATGCCCGCCACGATCTGGTCCGGCATCGTGATCGAGGTGCTCGCGCTCTGGTTGGACAGCGGCTGGCCGGCGGCGAAGCCCTGCGCGAGGACGACGTCGAGCGGCGTGCCGCCCGGCACCTGGAGAGGGTTGCCCGCCGGGAGCACGATGCCCGTCGGCACCTGCGTGAAGCTGGCCGTGCCCGTGAAGTCGATCTTCACGCGGCTCAGGTACCGCGCGCCGATGCTCAGCCGGTCGGTGACCTTCACCAGGCCGCCGACGTGGAAGCCCCAGCCATTGCCGCTGACGTCGAACAGCACGTCGGCCATGTCCGTCCCCGCGGGCACGCCGAGCGAGCCCAGCGTGAGCGGCGTGCCGGTCACCGGCAGCGTCGAGGCGTCCACCCGCCGGTGCACCTGCGCCGAGGAGTGCACGTAGTCCACGCCGGCCCCGATCTGGATGCGCGGGGTGATGGCGTAGGCGACCGTGGGCTGGACGTAGATGCTGGCGATGGTGGTCTTGTAGGCGAGGTACCGGCCCGGCGAGGTGACCGGCCAGTCCGTCGTCAGGCCGTAGGGCGCGAACACGCCGGCGCCCACCGCGAGCCGCGGCGTGACCTGGTAGGTCGCGTAGCCGGACGGCACCGGGAACACCTTCTTGTTGAGATCGGTGCGGGCGTTGGTGGCGCTGTCGGTGAAGTTCCCCGTCGGCGCGATGAACGTCACCCCCGCCTGGAGGTTGAACTTGGTGGCGCCGCCCAGGATCGCGGCCGGGTTGAGGAACACGGCGCTCGCCTGGTTGCACGGCGCGGCCACCCCGGTCATGCCCCGCGCCATGCTGCAGGCGTCGTGCTCGTACACTGAGAACCCCTGCGCCCGGGCGCTCGGTGCGAGGCTGATCGCGGCCAGCAAAGTGGCCGCACACGCTACGGCGATTCGCCGCATGGTGCCCTCCGACAGGCGTGATGGACCAACGAAAAGCGACGATGTTACGCAGGCGTTACGAACCGGTGGTGAGGCTACGGATCACGATGGTATTTGTCAATGTTAATGGCGGCGTTGCGCTTGACGATCCATCGTGCGGAAGCCTAGGTTCCCACTCGGAATTGCGGGAATAGCTCAGTTGGTAGAGCACAACCTTGCCAAGGTTGGGGTCGCGGGTTCGAGTCCCGTTTCCCGCTCTCGGCCCGGGTGGCGAAATGGCAAACGCAGGGGACTTAAAATCCCCAGGGGGCGACCCCGTGCGGGTTCGAGTCCCGCCCCGGGCATCCAGGCACGCCACACGAGGAGGGGCCGCCAAGGCGGCCCCTTCGAGTTTCAACCGGGCTCGGCCGGTCCCCTGGGCGAGCCGGTGTCGATTTGGCCCCCGGCCGGACGACTAGCTGGCGTCCACAGCAACGCACCACCACCCCGGAGGGAGCCATGAAGTACCTGTGCCTGCTGTACGCCGACGAGGCCCAGTACCCGAAGCTGACCAAGGCCGAGGCCGACCAGTGGATGGCGGAGTTCGCCGCGTTCACCGACGACATCAAGCGGAGCGGACACTTCGTGGCCAGCAACCGGCTGCAGCCCACCCAGGCCGCGACGACGGTGCGGGTGCGCAACGGGAAGCTCTCGACGACCGACGGGCCGTTTGTCGAGACCAAGGAGCAGCTCGGCGGCTACTACGTGATCGAGGCGCGGGACCTCAACGACGCCATCTCGGTGGCGGGGAAGATCCCGGGCGCGCGCTTCGGCAGCGTCGAGGTGCGCCCGATCATGGACATGTGACGGGGGCGTGACGGGAATCGGGACGGGCGGGGACGCAGCCGAGCGGGTGCGCGAGATGGTGGATTCGATCTACCGCGCCGACTCGCGCCGCGTCCTCGCCACCCTGATCCGCCTGCTCGGTGACTTCGACCTCGCCGAGGAGGCGCTACACGACGCCTTCGCCGCCGCGGTGGAGCGCTGGCCGGCCGAGGGGCTGCCGGCCAACCCGCGGGCGTGGCTGGTCTCGGGGCCGCTTCAAGGCGATCGACGGCCTCAGGCGGCGGGCCCGCTTCGACGCGTCGCTCGCCCAGATCGCCTCGGACCTCGACGCCGAAGCCGCCGCCAGCGACGCGGCGGAGGAGAGCGGCATCGACGACGACCGCCTCCGGCTCATCTTCACCTGCTGCCATCCGGCCCTGCCGCCCGATGCCCGCGTGGCCCTGACGTTGCGCGAGGTCTGCGGGCTCACGACCGAGCAGATCGCCGCCGCGTTCCTCACGCCGCCCCCCACGGTGGCGCAGCGGATCGTGCGCGCCAAGGCGAAGATCCGCGACGCCCGCATTCCCTACCAGGTGCCCTCGCGCTCGGACCTCGGCGACCGGCTCGACAGCGTGCTGCACGTCGTCTACCTGGTCTACAACGAGGGCTACTGGGCCTCGTCCGGCGACCGGCTCACCCGCAGCGACCTCGCGGACGAGGCGATCCGCCTCGGCCGCCTGCTCGTCGCGCTGCTGCCCGAGCCCGAGGCGCAGGGCCTGCTCGCGCTGATGCTGCTGCACGAGTCCCGGCGCGCCGCCCGCACCACGCCGGCCGGCGAGCTGGTGCTGCTGGAGGACCAGGATCGCTCGCGGTGGGACCGGCAGCGGATCGCGGAGGGCGCGGCGCTCGTCGCGCGCGCGCTCGGCTCCCGGCGCGTCGGTCCGTTCGCGCTGCAGGCCGCCATCGCGGCCGTGCACGCGGAGTCGCCCGGCGCCGACCGCACCGACTGGCGCGAGATCGTCGGTCTCTACGACGTGCTGGCGAGGATCGCCCCGTCGCCGGTCGTGGAGTTGAACCGCGCCGCGGCGGTGGCGATGCGCGACGGTCCGGCCGCCGGCCTGGCGCTCATCGACGCGCTCCTGGCGCGCCGCGAGCTGGACGACTACCACCTGGCGCACTCCGCGCGCGCGGAGCTGTGCCGGCGGCTCGGCCGTCGCGCGGAGGCGCGGGCCTCGTACGCCCGCGCGCTCGATCTCGCCCGCCAGGAGCCGGAGCGGCGGTTCCTCGAGCGCCGGCTGGCTGAGCTGGCCGGGTAGGCTCCGCCGCGGCCGTCGCCCGCGGCGGGCATCCTGAGTAGAATTGAGGCCGCGCCCGGCCTCGATCGTCCGGGACGCTTCCAATTTCGGTCAACCGACATCCCCGTTCTCGACGAGCCGTTGCTCGCGGAGGCTCCGGTGCGCGTTCGCCTCTTCCGTTCCGTCACCCTCTGGCTGCCGGCGGTGCTTGCCCTTGCCCCGTCGCCGGCCCGGGCGCAGGTGCCGTACGACTCGACCGCCTTCCGGGCCCTGGCCTGGCGGGAGATCGGCATCTTCCGTGGCGGACGCTCCGTCACGGCGGCGGGCTCGGCCGCGCGGCGCGACGAGTACTGGATGGGCACGACCGGCGGCGGCGTCTTCAAGAGCACCGACGGCGGCAACACCTGGACGGCGGCGAGCGACAAGTACTTCGGGGGCACGATCGGCTCGATCGCCGTGAGCGCGTCGAACCCCGACGTGGTCTACGTCGGGACCGGCGAGTACCCGGTGCGCGGCAACGTCTCGCACGGCGACGGGGTGTTCAGGACCACCGACGCGGGGCGCACCTGGACGCCGCTCGGGCTCGCCGCCACCCAGCAGATCGCCCGCGTGGTGGTGCACCCGACCAACCCCGACATCGTCTACGTGGCGGCACTGGGCCACGCGTTCGGTCCCAATCCGGAGCGCGGCGTCTACAAGTCCGCCGACGGGGGGAAGACCTGGACGCAGGTGCTCTCGCGCAACGACTCGACCGGGGCGTCGGACCTGGCGATGGACCCGTCGAACCCCGAGGTGCTGTACGCCGCGTTCTGGCAGGTGCAGCGCACGCCCTGGGGCCTGACGAGCGGGGGCAAGGGCAGCGGCCTGTTCAAGACCACCGACGGCGGCGCGCACTGGACCGAGCTGACGGCGAACCCCGGCCTGCCGCGGGGCCTGTGGGGCAACGTCGGCGTGGCGGTCTCGCCCGCCAGGCCGTCGCGCCTGTGGGCGATCGTCGAGGCCGACTCGGGCGGCGTGTACCGCAGCGACGACGGCGGCGCCACCTGGACCTGGACGAACCGCGACCACAAGCTCCGCCAGCGGGCCTGGTACTACATGCGCATCACGGCCGATCCGAAGGACAGCAATACGGTGTGGGCCGTGAACACGGGGCTGTTCCGCTCGAAGGACGGCGGCCGGACGTTCGAGCACCTGCCCGATCCGCACGGCGACAACCACGACCTGTGGATCGCGTCCAACGACCCGCAGCGGATGATCGAGTCGAACGACGGGGGCTCGAACGTGTCCACCAACGGCGGGAAGACGTGGACCGACCAGGACTACGCCACCGCCCAGTTCTACCACGTGACCACCACCAACCACTTCCCGTACCGCGTGTGCGGCGCGCAGCAGGACAACTCCGGCGTGTGCGGCCCGAGCCGCTGGCCGGGCGGGATCACCCGCGCCCAGTGGTACGACGTCTCGGGTGAGGCGGGCTACGTCCAGGCGCGCCCGGACTCGGCCGACATCACCTACGGCGGCGACAACAGCGGCTTCCTCGCGAGGGTGGACCATCGGACCGGCTTCTGGCGGATGGTCAGCCCGTGGCCCGACGACCCGGACGGCCACCCGGCCGCCGAGGGTCGCTACCGCATGCAGTGGACCTTCCCGCTGCTGATCTCGCCCCACGATCCGAACACGCTCTATGCCGGCGCCAACGTGCTGTTCAAGACCACCAACGGCGGGCAGAGCTGGAGCGTGATCTCGCCGGACCTCACCCGCCACGACCCGCGGACGCTCGGCGCCTCCGGCGGCCCGATCACGCTCGACCAGACCACGGCGGAGTACTATGCCACGATCTTCGCGCTGGCCGAGTCGCCGCTGGCGCGCGGCACGATCTGGGCGGGCTCGGACGACGGGCTGATCCACCTGACCCGCGACGGCGGCCGCACCTGGGCGGACGTGACGCCCCGAGACCTGCCGCCCTTCACCCGCATCTCGATCATCGAGGCCGGGCACTTCGCGCCGGGCACCGCGTACGTGGCCGCGAACCGCTACCAGCTGGACGACCCGTCCCCCATCATCCTCAGGACCGCCGACTACGGCCGCACCTGGAGCCGCATCGTCGCCGGGATTCCGGCCGGCGAGTTCGTCCGGGTGGTGCGCGAGGACCCGGCGAAGCGCGGGCTGCTGTTCGCGGGCACGGAGCGCGGGGTGTGGGTGTCGTTCGACGACGGCGGGCAGTGGCAGTCGCTGCGCCGCAACCTGCCCATCGTGCCGGTGCACGACCTGGCCCTCAAGGACGGCGACCTCGTCGCCGCCACCCACGGGCGCTCGTTCTGGATCCTCGACGACATCACGCCGCTGGAGTCGCTGACGCCGGCGGTGCTCCAGGAGGACGCCCACCTCTCCCCGGTCCGGGACGCCTACCGGGTGGACTGGGGCGGCGCGGACGCGGGCAGCGACGCGCACCCGGTCGGGAAGAACCCGCCGAGCGGCGCGATCGTGGACTACTGGCTGAAGGCCGCGGGCCAGGAGGTGACGCTGACCTTCCTGGACTCGGCCGGGCGCGTGATCCGGCGCTTCACCAGCCGCCAGGACTCGATCGTCGCCGCCGACTCCGCGCGCGCGGCGGGGGGCCTCAGCGCGCGGCGCGACAGCCTGATGAAGGCGCTGGGCGACAGCGTGAAGGTGGACAGCCTGCTCGGCGACACGCTCAAGGACGGGGACAAGCCGTGGCCGCAGCGGCCGCCGGCGCCGCCGCGCGTGGGCGACAAGGCCGGGCTCAACCGGTTCGCGTGGAACCTCCGCTATCCGGGCCCGGCCGTGTTCTGGGGGATGAACGACATCGGCACCGACGGTCCGGTGGCCTTGCCGGGGCGGTATCGCGTCCGGCTGGAGGTCGGAGGGAGGAGCTACGAGCAGACCTTCCGCCTCAAGGTGGACCCGCGCTCCGTGGTCACGCCCGCCGCGCTCCGGGAGCAGTTCGTCTTTCTGCAGCGGATCCGGGACACCGTGAACGCGGTGACGACGGCGGTGATCCGCCTGCGCAACGTGCGCTCGCAGCTCGAGGACCGCGCGGTGCTGCTGGCCGCGGGCGCGCCCGCCCGCGCACAGGCCGAGTCGTTCGCGGCGCGCCTGTCGGCGCTCGAGGACTCGCTGTACCAGGTGCGGCTGCAGGCCGACGAGGACAACCTCGTGTACCCCTCGCGCCCGGTCGAGCGGATCAGCGCGCTGGTGGGCGTGGTCGCCAGCACCGACGCGCGCCCCACCGCGCCGTCGTACGAGGTGTTCCGGCTGTTCGCCCCCGACGTCCAGCGGGCGCTGGCGGCCGCGGAGGCCGCACTGCGCGACGGCCTGCCCGCGGTGAACTCCGCGCTCGCCGCGGCGGGCCAGCCGGCCGTGGTGGCGGCCGTCGCCGAGCTGCGCCCGCCTCGGCCGGTGGATTGACCGCATGCTGCTGAGGCCTCCGTTCGAGAACGCCTGGCTGCGCACGGTCGGGCTGCGCCAGGTGTCGGGGCCGCTCCGGCTCCCGGCAGAGGTCTTCCAGGTATTCCTGGCGGCGCCGTGGGACCCGTCGCCGGACTTCGCCTTGCCGGCCAAGTGGAAGCGGCGCGAGCACGACCACCCGCGCTACGGGCGGTTCTGCTACGCGCTCGCGCGCGGGACCGGAGCGCGGCGCATCCTCGAGGTCGGCTCCTCGAGCGGCGGCACCACCGCGGGCTGGGCGCGCGCGCTCGCCGAGTCGGCCGCGGAGGGAGCGGCGGTCCATCTGGTGTGCGTGGACGACGACTCCTACGAGCCCGGGGTGTACCCCGCGATCACGGCGCGGAACGTCGAGCGCGTCGGCCTCGCTCCCGACCGGGTCAGGTTCGAGTGCGGCGACTCCGCCTCGCGCCTGCGCGGCATCCGGGCGGAGTACCCGGCGTACTTCGACATCTACCTGGTGGATGCCGGCCATTCTTACGAGGCCGCCAGCAGCGACCTCGGGAACGGCCTGCCGGCGGTGCGGCCCGGCGGGCTGATCGTCGTGCACGACGTCGATCGCTCCCGGCGGATGCCCGAGGCCACGGCCGCCCACCCGGCGCCCGTGTACGACGCGGTGCGGGACTTCACGCGTGCCCACGGCTTCGCCTCCTGCACGCTGCGCTTCATCCGCAAGCACCTCGCCGTCGTCCAGGTCGGGCGCTGACGACCGGCGTCCCGGGCTCCCGGGCGCGGCCGTCGTTACGGCGGAACCCGCCGGGCTATCTTCTTCCGACCCATGTCACTCGATACCATCGCGATCCTGGTCGTGGCGTTCCTCGTCGCGCTCGCCACCCTGCCGATCATCGCCTACCAGGTGCGGAAGGACCGGCGCGCCAGGGCGCTCGTCCGCGAGGCCCGCACCCTCGGGAGCCACGAGACCGTGTCGCTGCACCCCACGGTGGACGAGGGGCTGTGCATCGGCTGCGGCGAGTGCGTCAAGCACTGCCCCGAGCAGGACGTGCTCACGACCATCCGCAACAAGGCGGTCGTGGCACACGCGGTGGAGTGCGTGGGGCACGGCATCTGCGAGCGCGTCTGTCCGGTGGGCGCGATCACGCTGGTGATCGGCACCGAGAAGCGCGGCGCCGAGATCCCGCGGCTATCGGAGTATTTCGAGACCAACGTGCCGGGCCTGTACGTCGTGGGCGAGCTGGGGGGGATGGGGTTGATCCGCAACGCCGTCTGGCAGGCGTCCCAGGCCGTGCAGCACCTGGCCAAGGGACTGCCGCGGGGCCCGGGCCTCGAGCTCCTGATCGTCGGCGCGGGCCCGGCGGGCCTCGCCGCGGCGCTCGTCGCCCAGCAGCAGCGGCTCCGTTACCGGGTCGTCGAGCAGGAGACCCTGGGCGGCTCGATCCTGCACTATCCCCGCAAGAAGCTGGTGATGACGCACCCGGTCGAGCTGCCGGGCGTGGGCACCATGCCGTTCCGGGAGGTGGAGAAGGAGCCGCTGCTGGAGTTCTGGCTGCAGACCCTGGGTCGGAAGGGCATCAGGGTCGAGGAGGGTGTGCGTCTCGAGCGCGTCGAGCGAGGCGTGGGCGGGTTCGTCGCCCACACCTCGGCGGGAACGATCGAGGCGGCGCGCGTCGTCCTGGCCCTCGGCCGCCGCGGCACTCCGCGCCGGCTCGAGGTTCCGGGCGAGGAGCTGCCCAAGGTCGCCCACCGGCTCATCGAGCCCGAATCCTACGACGGGCAGCACGTGGTGGTCGTGGGCGGTGGCTCCTCCGCGCTCGAGGCCGCGATGGCGCTCGCCGAGCGGCCCCGTTCCCGGGTGACCCTGTGCCACCGGCGCGCGGACTTCTCCGGGGCGCGGGCCGCGCTGGTCCAGCGGGTGCTGCTTCTGGAGAAGGAAGGGATGCTCCAGATCCTGCGGGAGGCGCGCGTCACCGCCATCACGTCCGACCGGGTGCACTTCGACGTCGCCGGCCGGCCGGCTCAGCGGGAGAACGACTTCGTCTTCGTGCTGGCCGGCGGGGTGCCGCCCTACGAGCTCCTCAAGAAGTGCGGCGTGGACCTCGAGACCAGGTTCGGCACTCCGCTGCCGCGCTCTGCCTGACGTTTCCGCCTAGCCGCCCGATCCCCTCGGGTGGCACGAGTAGCACCCCGCCGCCGTGTAGGAGTAGCCGGTCCGCCCCTGGTGCTCGTTGTCCGTCGCCGTCTGGGGGTGACAGCCGCTCGACATGCACGTGAAGAGGTTGGGCGAGCCGGCCGTCGGATGACAGGCGGTGCAGGCCGACCAGAGCCCGGCGTGGGTCCCGCTGTAGATCGGGAAGTACGAGGCGTCGTGCTGCGTGAAGCTCGCCGGCTGGCCGGTCGGGTGGCACGACAGGCACTGGCTCGCCGTGTACGCGTAGCCGGTGATGCCGGCATGGATCGGGTCGGTCGCGGCCTGCGCGTGACAGCCGCTCGACATGCAGGTGAACACGGTAGTCGAGCCGGCCGTGGGATGGCAGGCGGTGCAGGCCGTCCACACGCCCTTGTGGCTTCCGCTGTAGATCGGGAACGTCGCGTCGTGCTGCGTGAAGCTCGCGGGTCCGCCGGTGGGGTGGCACGACAGGCACTGCTGGGCGACGTACGCGTACCCGGCGATCCCGCCGTGAATCGGGTCGGTGGACGCCTGCGGGTGGCAGCCGGTCGACATGCAGGTGAAGGAGGTCGTCGAGCTGCCGCTCGGGTGACACGCGGTGCAGCTCGTCCAGGTGCCCTGGTGGGCGCCGCTGAAGATGGGGAACACCGCGTCGTGCTGGCCGAAGCTGCCACGGCTGCCGTTGGGGTGGCACATCAGGCAGGCCGAGGACTGGTAGCTGTACGCGCTGCCCAGGCTCTGGTGCTCCGCGTCGGTGCGTGCCTGGGCGTGGCAGACCGTGCACGAGTACACCGAGTAGTCGCTGCCGCTGGTGTGGCAGCTCGCGCAGTTGCGCCACACGCCGGCGTGCGCGCCGGAGTAGATGCCGAAGATCGCTTCGTGCTGCCGGTAGAGCGCGAAGTCCCAGGTCGTGAACTGGTGGCAGCTCTCGCACTGGCTGGAGAAGCCCATCGCGGCGTGGGCCGGGCTCGTGGTCGCGGCGAACGTCGCCTGGTGGCAGGCGACGCACGGGGTGACCGCGCCGCTGAACTGCTGGAAGGCCGCCTGGCGGTGGCAGTCCACGCACTTGAGCGAGGCGTGGACGCCGAGCTCGGGGAGCCGGGTGCGGGCGTGCGCGTCGCGCGCGCTCACCTGCTGCCAGCTCGCCTCGGTGTGGCACTGCTCGCACCGCAGCCCCGCGTCGCCGCGGTGCGGGTCCTGGTGGCAGGTGCGGCACTCGCGCGCCGCGGTGCGGAAGTCGCGCAGGTTGTGGCAGCCGGCGCACGGCGCCGAGGCGTGCTGGCCCCGGAGCGGTGTGCCGGTCTTGCGGTGATCGAACACCACGTCGCGCCAGTTCTGGGTGGTGTGGCAGACGGTACAGGCCAGGCCCCGCAGGTTGACGTGCGGATTGGCCACCGTCTCCTGGTACTGGGCGGCCGCGGTGCGCGGGGCGGCGGCCCACGCCAGGAGCAGCAGGGCGGCCATGACGAGGTCTCGAAGCAGCAGTCGCCTCACCGGACCTGACCTCCCTGCGCCGTGGCGTGGCAGTCCTCGCAGCGATGCGGCAGCGGACGGAAGCGCACCACCGGCGGGTGGCCTGCCGGGCGGTGGCACGCGAGGCACCTGACGTTGCGGTGGGCCCCGTCGAGCGGGTAGTCCGAGTCCTTCTGGTGGTCGAAGACCAGCGACGCCCACGCGGTCTCGGTGTGGCAGGTGGTACAGGTGCTGCCCCGCGGCCGGTCGACGAACTGGCCGGCGTGCGGGTCGCGGTGGCAGCCCGCGGCGTCGCAGCTGGTGCCCAGCCCGCCGAAGCGCACCGGGAGGCCGGCGGCGGCGCTGGTGTGGCACTTGCCGCAGGGCAGGGCGCGATGCGCGCCGCGCAGCGGGTACCGGGTCGAATCGTGGTCGAAGGTCGGCGACGACCACGCGTCGGTCGTGTGACAGGGCGTGCAGGTCGAGCGGACCGACGCCTCAGTTCCGGCGGCCGGCCCCGAGCCCGCGACGTGGCGGCCGGCGAACTGCCCGCCGTGCGGGTCCCGGTGGCACGTGGCGCACGCGAGCGAGGGCACGGTGAACCGGATGTGGCCCGAGCCGCGCGCGGCGCCGGCCACCAGCGGGTGGCAGGCGACGCACGGCGTGGCCTGGTGCGCACCGGTCAGCGGAAACCGGGTGCTGTCGTGTGCCGCCATGGTGAAGCGGGCCGGTGCGAACTTCGTCTCCGTGTGGCAGGCGGCGCAGTCGGGGCTCGCGCCGCCCCGCTCCAGCTGGCCCTGGTGCACGTCGGCGTGGCAGGCGTCGCAGCGGTCGTACGCCATGTGCAGCCGGCTGAAGGCCCGCAGGAAGTTCCCCCGCTCCAGCGCGACGCCCGCGGGCAGGGCCGCCCGCGGCGAGGCGAGGTGGCAGCTCTCGCACCGCGAGGAAGCGTGCGCGCCGCGGAGCGCGAAGCCGGTGGTGGCGTGGTCGAACCGGCGTGCCGAATCGGCGAGCACGAACCAGCCCGTCGTGAAATGGCACTTCTCGCAGCCGCCGGCGAATCCGGCACCGTGGTGCGGCGACGCATGGCAGCCGGCGCATCCGGCCGCCGTGGACGTGCGGGTGGCGCGGAAGTCCACGAACGCCGAGTCGGTGCTGCCGCCGGGCCCGGAGGCCAGCTCCTCGCGCACGGCGTGGCACTTGTCGCAGGGCACCTGGGCGTGCAGGCCGGTGAGTGGGAACCGGGTGCGGTCGTGGTCGAACCCGGGCGCCGGCTTCCACGCGTCCAGCGTGTGGCAGGCGAGGCACTCGCGGCTCACCCGGCCGCGGTGCTCGTCGAGATGGCACGCCGCGCAGGTGGTGCCCAGACCGAGGTAGGTGCGCTGCACGGCCAGCGACGCGTCGCTCCGGACCGAGGCGTCGGCCACCAGCGCGGGCCTGTGACACGCCTCGCACGCCGGCTTGGCGTGACCGCCCTCGAGCGGCCACCCGGTCTGGCGGTGGTCGAAGCCCTCGCGGCCGCGGGGACCCGGCCACCTCACCAGCTGGAACGGCCGCCCGTTGTGCTCGCTGTGACAGGTGCGGCAGGCGAGCTCGGTGCCGTGACGCGTGGCCGCGGCGTGGTAGCCGCGGTCGGCGCCGATCTCGGCAGCGAGCGACCGGTGGCACGCCAGGCACTTCTGGCCCGACAGCTGGCGGCCGGCGTCGTGGCAGTCCAGGCAGTGCGCCAGGTCGTCCAGCTTCGCGTGGGCGGTCGCCAGGGGGCCGGGCGACGCCAACCCCTGAGCCAGGACGCGCGTCGTGGCGGTCATCAGGAGCAGCACCAGGGCGGCCGCGGCCGGGGCGCCGTGGTGCACTAGGCCCCCATCAGCGGGACGCCGAAGAACGCCTCCGACGCCACGTGCAGGACCAGGAGCACCATCATGGCCGCGAAGAACACCAGGTGCACCACGTGCCAGTAGCCGAACAGGTTGCGGAAGGTGCCGAGGAACGCGACCCGGCGCGCCGTCGCTACCTGACGCCCGACCAGGTCGAAGATCGCCTTCGCCTCCGCGCGCGGCAGCCGGCGGCCCTGGCGGATCCGGCGGTGCAGCCGTGCCAGCCGGAACGGGCGAGCCAGATCGTCCACCAGCAGCATGGGGAGGGCGCGCAGCCCGCCGCCCGTGCCGCCCTGGATCCGGCGCACGCTGCGCTCCGCCACGTCGTCGATCGCCGCCAGCTGCGCGGGCGACAGCTTGAAGTCGGTGGCCAGGCGCTGCCGCCGCGCCGCCTGCTCCTCGCGGATCTGCTCCAGCGACATCAGCTCGCCCCGGATCGTGCGGGGGAACTGCTGGTAGATCCAGCGCCCGACGACCCCGCTCGCCGCCACGACCATCATCGACCAGAACGAGTAGACTCCCAGCCCGTGCAGCTTGCCCGAGGTGTGGAGCGCCACCAGGAAGGGCCCCGCCAAACACAGGTAGATGTGCAGGTTGAGCCAGGTCCGCATCGGCCCGCGCCCGCGCATCGGCCCGAGCCGCTTGCGGCCCGAGTACAGGATGACGCCCACCAGCACCAGCGCGGAGCCAATCCAGCCGAACGGGTGGCCCAGGCTCCCCGAGGAGCGCAGCGTCTCGTGGAGCGGCGAGTTGGGCCGCTCCCACAGCGGCAGCAGGTAGTACGCGCCGCTCCGCACCAGGAACAGAGCGCCCGCGGCGGTCGAGACCAGGCCGGCGAGCAGCAGCAGCCGGTCGACGTACACCGACACGCCGATCCCGGCGGACGGCCTGGGAGACCGATCACCAGAGCTGATAGGAGACCCCCGCGCGCAGGTAGCTGCTGGTGAGCCCCGCGTACTGCCCGATGTCGGCGTTCAGGGACGCGTAGAATCCGCCGCCCAGGCGCAGGCCCAGCTCCGGCGAGAGCCCGTACCGCCACAGCGTCTGCGCCCCGCCCGGCGTCCGCGTCACGTTGGACGAGACGCTCAGCGCGGCGGTGAACGGCGAGGCGCCGAACAGGAACGGCACCCGTGCCACCGCCGATCCGAAGTCGAACAGGTCACCGTGCTGGCCCATCGCCGCGAACATGAAGTGCCGGTTGAAGATCGTGAACGTCCCGCGGTACGTCGGGTTGACGTCGGTCACCCGCTTCAGGTAGCCCGCGGAGACCTCCACTGCCGAGCCCAGCAGGTCCCGGCCGAGCGTGGCCGTGACGCCGGTGAGCCGCCCCGGCAGCGGGAACGTGTCGCCCGCCAGCAGCATCGAGAACAACAGCAGCGACGCGTGCGTCTCGTACGTGACGCCGCCGCGGAAGCCGAGCGGCAGGTTGGCGTGCAGGCCCACCGCGAGGTTGGTCAGGCGGAAGCCGCGGAAGCTCTCCCAGCCGGCGCCGTGATCGACGTCCGCCAGCAGCGAGAACGACGCGCCGGTGGTCGGCGCCCAGAAGGTCTGCGCCGAGAACCAGGTGCGCCGGATCTGGCTCCACTGCCACTGGGTCGCGCCGCTCAGCGCGCCGCTGAGCGTCTGCCCGCTGAAGCCCCAGTACGCGCCCGCCTGCGCCACCTGCGTGGACGGGTCCATCGTGTACACGTCCGGCGCGTAGCCGGCCAGGAAGCCGATGCGCTCCCCGCGGCCGGGCTGCACCTCCAGGCTCGCGCCGTCCACGAACCCGAGCGACGGGATGTCGGTCGGCACGAAGCGGCCGATCTGGAAGTTCCACCACCCGCCCGCCGGGGCCACGCGCGCCTTCAGCTCGTAGAGGATGGTCGAGCTGCCGGTCAGCCCGAAGCCGGCCAGGCCGCCGGAGCCGTTCCGATAGCGCGTCGTGCTGCGGGTGCTGAAGCTGAGCCACGAGGCCACGGGCCCGCTGGCCGCCACCGTTCCGATGGTCTGGTAGGTGGTGAGCGATTGGGCCCCGCCGGTGGAGCTGGCGGTCTGATCGAGGTTGACGCTGGCACGCCAGCGCGCCGGGCGGACCGGGCGGGCCACGACCCGCGGGACCGCTCCGGTGTCCGCCGGTGAAGGCGCCGCGACCCCGGCCACGGCCGTGTCCGGCGGCGGCGCCGGAGCGGCCGCCGTCTCCGCCCGCGGATGGGCCGTGAAGCGCACGATCTGGCCGACGGCCACCAGGTAGCCTCCCGAGATCAGCGCCGCACTCGCCGTGCGCTGCGCGACGCTCGTGACCACGGCGCGCGCCACGACGGCGCCACCCCGGCCCGCGATCTCGAGCGTGTCACCCACGGCCAGACCGGCCAGCCGCCCGGCCGTGACGAAGACCAGGTCCTCGGTGCGGTAGGAGACCCGCGCGCTGTCACGCCGTGCCGCGGCGCTGGCCTGCTGCGCCACGGCGGACGAAGGCACCGCCCACGCCACGAGCGCGCCGGCCAGCAGGCCGCGCAGCAGGCAACGGCGGTCGGGCACGGTCAGGCTGGAGTACGGCCGGCAGCCCAGTCGAGCCACTCGCTCAGCACGATGAGGGTCCAGAGAGCCCGGCCATGGTCCACCCTTCTGGAGCGATGCTCCTCCAGCAGTGCCAGCGCGGCCCCTCGCTCGACTCCGGCCGCCGCGAGGCGCGCCGAGCCGATGCGCGCGTGGGCCCACTCGAGCAGCGGCCCGCGCAGCCAGCCGCTCAACGGTACCGACAGCCCGCGCTTGCGGCGGTGCACGATGCCGCGCGGGAGGTACGCCGTCGCGTACTGCTTCAGGAACACCTTGGTCGTCACGCCGGAAACCCGCGACGAGGGGGGGAGTGTCGCGGCGTACTCGATCACGTCACGGTCCAGGAACGGCGCCCGCAGCTCCAGGGCCGAATTCATGCTCGCACGATCGGCTTTGGTCAGCAAGCCCTCGGCGAGAGACGTCTCCAGGTCGTGCCGTTGCACCGCATCGAGCAATCCCGCCGCGTCCCATTCCTCGTCCGCCACCTCCGGACCCTCGACGCCCAGGCGAGCGAGCAGCGGCGAGGCGATGTTCGACGTCCAATCGGCGTGCCGGCGCATGCCGTCCAGCTCCGCGGACGCGACGAACTTCTTGAGCAGAAACGAGATACTGACTTTCTTGTCGCTTGGAGGCCAGGCGTCGATCAGCCGCCGGCACATCCCTTTGACTACGGGGGGCAGCCTCGCGTAACGCTGGGAGATCAGGGCGCCGATGTAGGTGGGGTACCCGCCGAACAGCTCGTCGCCCCCCTCGCCCACCAGCGCGACCTTCACCTCCTCCGCCGCGCGCCGGGCCAGCAGGGCGGTGGGAACCCAGGCGGGGTCCGCGAGCGGCTCGCCGGCGTGCGCGATCAGCTCGGCGAGGGTCGGGGGGAAGGCGCCCGGGGCGACCCACACGGCGTCGCACGCGATGCCCAGGCGCTCGGCCATGCGCTGGGCGAACAGTCCCTCGTCGTAGGATCGCTCCGAGAACCGCAGCGTGAAGGCCTTGAGCGGATAGTCCGGCCGCTCGGCGCGCGCGACGGCCGCGACCAGCGACGAATCGATGCCGCCGCTCAGGAAGGCGCCGTAGCGCACGTCCACTTCGCTCTGGCGGCGGACGGCCTCGCGGAACACGGCGTCGAACTGCTCGCGTCGCGGCGCCGACTTGGGCGCCGCGGCGATGCTCCAGCGCCAGTACCGCCGCCGGGCCACGCCGCCCGCGCCGACCGTCACCAGCTCGGCCGGTCCCACCTTCCGCGCTTCGGCGAACGGCGACGCCGGGGCTCGGAAGTATCCGAACTGCAGGAACGAGCGCAGCGCGGCGGCGTCGCTGGTGAGCCGTTGCGCCGGCACGGCCGCGAGCGCCGCGATCTCGGTGGCGAAGCGCGTCCGTGCGGCGTCGGCGGCGAGGAACAGCGGGCGCTCGCCGGCCCGGTCGCGGGCCAGCAGCAGGCACTCCGCGCGCGGGTCCCAGACGGCGATGGCGAACGCCCCCACCAGGCGCTCCACGAACGCCTCGCCGAGCTCCGCGTACAGCCCGGGGATGACGGCGATGTCGGTGTCCTGCGCCGGCTCGCGCCCGCGCGAGCGGAGCCAGGCGCGCAGCTCGGCGTGGTTGTCGATCTCCCCGTTGCAGACGGCCACGACCCCGCTCGCGCGATCCACCATCGGCTGCTGCCCGCTGGCCAGGCCGCGGATGGCCAGCCGGGTGGCGCCCAGCGTGGCGGCGCCGCTGGTGAGCTGGCCCCGGTCGTCGGGGCCGCGGTGCGCGAGCGCGTCGAGCATGGCCGCGACCTCGCGCTCGCGCGCGGCCGCGTCGTCGCTGTGGCGCTCCCACCCCACGACCCCGCACACCCCGCACACGTCAGCGGTCCCGGGAGGGAGTCGGCGCCGCCGGGTGCGTCGCGGGCCGGCTCGTCGAGTCGGGCAGCTCCGCGGAGGGCGCGGGGCTGGTGGCGGTGTCGGACGGCGACGGGGCGCCGAGGAACGCGCCCCACCAGCCGGGTGCCACGGGTTCCACCTTGGCGAAGGCGCGCCAGGCGATCGAATCCAGCGCGGCCCGCTGCCGCTCGCCGGCCAGCAGGTACGTGGCCGGGCCGCGCCCGGCGAGCCAGCGGTCCACGTCGGAGCGCCGCACCACGCCGGCCGGCCACTGCGGCGCGCGCCGCAGGACGAAGGTCACGTAGTTGCTCGTGGTCTCGCTGCCGTCGCGGGTGATCAGCGTGACGCGCTGCTTGAGATAGAAGGGCAGGCCGTTGGGGAGACACTCGAGGCATGCCAGCTCGGTGCCGGGCGGCAGCGCCGGCATGCCGGCGGCGAGCGTGCGGCCCGAGTCGGCCTCGGCGTACGCCTCGACGCCGCCGAACGCGACCGTGAGCAGCAACAGCGGCAGGAGGGCGAACGTGGCGCAGGCCATCACCAGGGCGCGGCTCGACAGGGCGGCGATGGCCACGAGGGCCAGCGCGCCGACCGACCAGAGGAGCGGCGCCGCGGCCGGCCCGAGCAGCGATGCCTCGCCGCCCTCGAGGCCGAGCAGCGCGGGGAAGCCGCCGGGGTGCCCCAGACCGGCCGCGAGCAGTGCCGCGGTGCCGAGCCCGATCACGGCCAGCGCGGCGGTGGCGCGCCAGAGGAGAGCGCGGGCGTAGCCGTCCTCGGCTTCGAAGGCCAGGTCGAGGACGCGGGCGATCAGCATGCCCAGGGCCACCACACCCGTCAGCACGTAGCCCGGCAGCTTCGACTGCGACACGGAGAAGAACAGCACCACCACGACCGCCCAGGTCATCAGGAGCCGGTCCGCGCGCGTCCAGCGCGCCCGGGCGCGCAGCGCGCCGGCGACCGACTCCGGCAGCAGCAGGCTCCAGGGGAACAGGACGGCGAACGTCACCGGCGCGTAGTACCACCACGGAGCGGTGCGGTGGAAGCTCGACGTGGTGAACCGGTGCAGCGACTCCTCGACCAGCCCGTAGTAGGCGAAGTCGCGCCGCACCCACGCCAGGCCGAGGAACCAGGGCAGCACGATGGCGAGGAACAGCAGCACGTTGCGGGCGGCGAACACGCGGCCGAGGGCGCGGGCGTTCCCGTCCACCAGGTTGAAGGCCACCAGCACGAGGACGGGGAGCAGGAACCCGACCGGTCCCTTGAGGAGCGTCCCGACCCCCGCGCACGCCGCGGCCGCCAGGTACCAGGCGGCTCGCGCCGCGCCGTCGCGCTCTTCCGCGCGGAAGCCCGCGAGGATGGCCCCCGTGACGAACAGCGCCAGGGGCATGTCGAGGATGACGATCCGGGCGAAGGCGACGATCAGCGGCGTCGTGCCGACCACCAGCACCGCCAGCGCCGCGGCCCGGCCGCCCCAGGCGTGGCGGCAGAACGCCCAGACCAGGCCGAGCAGCGCGAGCGCCGCGAGCGCGCCCGGCAGGCGCGCGGCGGTCTCCGTCTCACCGAGCGCGCTCATCGAGAGCGCGACCATCCGGAAGTAGAGCGCGGGCTTGTCGAGGTAGGGCAGGCCGTCGTAGGTCGGCACCAGCCACGCGCCCGCGTCCTTCATCTCGCGGGCGACCTCGGCGTTGCGGCCTTCGTCCGGCTGGATCAGCGGGAGGGTGCCGAGCCGCGCGAACAAACACCCCCCGGCGACGAGGAACGCGAGCAGCGTGCCGAGGCGCCGGCGCACCGTCACGCCCGCGCCCGGCCCAGGGCCCGGCGCGCCTCCGCGAACACGCGGTGGAACATCGGGCGGGTCAGGAGGCCGGTGTTGGTGTTCCGCTGGCTCGGATGGTACGACGCGATCAGCAGCGTGCCGTCCGCGAGCCGCGTGGTGGCGCCGTGGCCGAACCGCGGGACGCCGCCGCGGGCGAGCCGGCCCTTCCAGCCGGACGCGGTGAGCCACGCGTCGTGGGCGAGCCGGCCGAGCGTGACGACGACCTCGACGTGCGTCAGCAGGTGCAGCTCGGCCTCGAGCCAGCGGCGGCACGTCGCCTCTTCGCGGCGCGAGGGGCGGTTGCCCGGCGGCGCGCAGCGGACGGCGGCCGTGACGAAGCAGTCCTCCAGCGACAGGCCGTCGTCCCGCGACACCGACCGCGGCTGGTTCGCGAACGCGTACCGGTGCAGCGCCTCGTACAGCCAGTTCCCGCTCGCGTCGCCCGTGAACATCCGCCCCGTGCGGTTGCCGCCGTGCGCCGCGGGCGCCAGCCCGACCACCAGGAGCCGCGCCCGTCCGTCGCCGAAGCCGGGCACCGGGCGCCCCCAGTACTCCTGGTCGGCCCAGGCCCGCTTCCGCCGGCGCGCCACCTCGAGGCAGTGGCGCCTCAGCCGCGGACAGCGCTCACAGCCGACCACGGCGCGGCCGACGGCGGCGAGCGTGGCGAGACCGGGTCCGCTCACCCGGCGTGGCTGAGGAACGCCTCGACCGAGCTGGCGAACGTGCTGACGTCGATGGGCTTGGTGAGATACCCGCTGAAGCCGGCGCGGAGCGCCTTCTCGCGGTCGCCGCTCATGGCGTGCGCCGTGAGCGCCACCACGGGCGGAAGCGCGGGTCCGAGGTCCGCGACCAGGCGCTCGAGCAGCTGGAAGCCGTCCTCGCCCGGCAGCTGGATGTCGAGCAGCACGACCTGCGGCGCCTCCGCCCGCATCGTGGGCAGCAGCTGCTCGCCGCCCGGCAGTCCCACGACCCGGTGTCCCCGGATCGAGAGCACCGCGGTGAACAGCTTCATGTTGTCGGGGTTGTCCTCGACGATCAGGATCTTGGCCACGTGTAGTGCACCCCCGCGCGCCGGAGCACGGCGCGGACCCGGACGACGAGCGACGACGGCTGGATCGGCTTGGTGAGGTAGTCCTCGGCGCCCAGCTCGATGCAGCGGGCCTCGGTCGCCGGATCGTCGTGCACGGTCACGACCACGACGGGCACGGCGCGGCCCGCCAGGCGGCGCCGCAGCGCCTCCAGGACCCCGAAGCCGTCCAGCCGCGGCATGTCCATGTCGAGCAGCAGTATGGCCGGCGCGAGCCGCTGCGCCAGGTCGAGGGCCTCCAGGCCGTCGGCGGCCTCGGCCACCTCGAACCCCTGGGCCTTCATGATCGTGATCACCAGCACCCGCATCGCGGGATCGTCGTCCGCGATCAGCACCAGCGGCGGCTTTTCGGGGGGCGCCGGCCCCTCGGGCGGCAGCTCGGCGAAGGCCGCCGCGGGCGGCACTTCGGCGAACGGCGCGGCGGGCGGGATCTCGGAGGCCGGCGGCGGAGGCGGCGGAGGCGGCGGGACCGGGGCAGGCGGCACTGCCGGCCTGGCGGGCGCGCGCGCGGGCGCCGGCGCAGCCGGCGCGGCCGGCGGCGCCGGCGCGGCGGCGTGGGACTCGGAGTGCACGATCTCGACGGCCGGCTCGTCCGCGACGCGCGCCAGCTCCTCGTAGGACGTCTCCCCCACCCAGACCCGGCGCAGTCCGGCCTGCCACAGGGTGCGCATCCCGTAGCGCTGCCCGGCGCGGACCAGCGCGTCGGGGGACGCGCCCGACCCGATGGAGCCCGCGATCGACGCGTCGATCGCCAGGGTCTCCTGGATCGCGGCGCGGCCGCGGTACCCGGTGAAGCCGCACTCGGGGCACCCCTTGGCGGCGCGGATGGCGACCGGCCGGTCGAAGTCGGCCGGCGGACGGCTGGGCGGCGGGAGCGAGGTCACCTCGGCCGGCACCGCGCAGCGCTCGCACAGCCGGCGGATCAGGCGTTGCCCCACGATGCCCCGCAGCGAGGAGGCGATGACCCGGTCGTCGAGGCCGAACTCGCGCAGCCGCGAGATCGTCGCCGCCACGCCCCGGGTGCGCAGGACCGAGAGGATCAACCTCCCGGCCCGCGCCGCCTGCCAGGCCGCTTCCGCGGTCTCCGCGTCGCCGATCTCCCCGAGCAGGATCACCTCGGGATTCTGCCGCAGCGCCGAGCGCAGACCCTCGGCGAAGGTGAACTTGCCCTTCTGACTCACCTCGATCTGGTTCACGCCCTGCAGCCGGAACTCGATCGGCGACTCGACCGTCGCGACGTTGCCGGCGCGCTGGTGGGCACGCAGGAACACCGCGTACGTCGTGGTGGTGGTGCCGCTGTCGGTCGGACCGACCACGACGATCGCGCCGTCGCGGCTCGCGAGCAGCCCCTCGAGCGCGGTCCGCTCGTCGGGCCACAGCCCCAGCTCGCCGAGTGACGTCAGCGCCGCCGACGGATCGTGCAGCCGCACCAGCACGCTCTCGCCCAGCCGGCCCACCGGGGCGGTGGACACGCGGAGGTCCCAGTCCTTGCCCTCCACCTGCGCGGTCGCGCGCCCCTCGTGCGGGTGCAGCGGGTCGGCGATGTCCAGCTTCGCGATCACCTTCAGGCGCCGCACCACGGAGCCCGCCGCGCCCGGCGGCACCTTCATCACGTCCTTGAGCACGCCGTCCACGCGGTAGCGGATCACCAGCCCCTGCTCGGAGGGCTCGAAGTGCACGTCGCTCGCCCGCTCGCGCACGGCGTCGGCGATCGCGGCGTCCACCAGCCGCGCGGCCGGCGCTTCGACTCCGGTCGCCGGCGGCGCGGCCGCCGCCTCGCCCGCGGCCTCGGCCGTCCGCGCGGTGGTGAGCCCACCCACCAGTCGCTCGATCGGCCGCTCCGGCCGGTAGACCTCGTCGAGCCGTTGCATCAGCAGGGACGGCAGGGCGTACTGGAACTCGACCTGGCGGCCGGCGACGAAGCCCAGCGCCTGCTCGGCGTCGAGGTTCAGCGGGTCGGCCGTGGCGATGCGGATCACGCGGTTGGTGGCCGAGAGCGGGAGCACGCCGTACTGCCGCGCGACGCCCTCGAGGACGAACTGCGTCGCGGTCGGATCGACCTGGGCGAGGTTCGCCGCCGGCACGTGCGCCGCGCGTGCGGCCGTCCTGATCACGACGTCCGCCGCGACCCACCCCTTCTGGATCGCGGCAGTCGCCACCCACTCCGGCGCCTGGCGGCGGAACTGCTCCACCGCGTCGGGGGGCAGCAGCTTCTCGCGCTCCAGTGCCACGAGCAGCCAGGCGTCACGCGGGAACTTGGCGCCGGCGGGGTTGGCGGAGGGGTGCAGCGTCGGGCGTGGCGCGGTCATTGCATATGAAGGTTGCGTGCTTTGTCCGCTGCGTCAAACTCAATTAGATTGCGCTCTTGGCGAATTCCGGGCTGCGCGCTCGGGATGGAGGACGGAAGATGTCGCGTGACGACCTCATCGTGGGAATCGCCGGCGCCGGTGGCGACGGGGTGGTTTCCGTGGGTGAGCTGCTCATACAGGTGGGGGCCCACGAGGGCCTGTTCGGCATGCTGGTGAAGTCGTTCGGCCCGCAGATCCGCGGCGGCGAGTCGTCGGTGCGGGTGCGCCTCGCCTCGCGGCGGGTGCTGTCCCAGGGCGACGACCTCGACGTGCTGATCGCGTTCAACTGGGCGGACTACGGGCGGTTCCGGAGCGAGCTGGCTCCGGGCCCGGCGACGCTCATCTACGTCGACGAGCTGGACAAGACGCCGCCCGAGCAGATTCCGCTGCCGGAGAGCCTCAAGGGCGCGGTGATCCGGGTGCCGTTCGAGAAGCTGGCGGTGGAGAAGGGCGGCAGCGCGCTGGCCAAGAACATCGTGGCGGTGGGCGTGCTGGCCGGGGCGCTGAGCCTGCCGCGCGACGGCTTCGCCCGGGCGATCGAGAAGAAGTTCGGCCGCAAGGGCGAGCAGGTCGTGGCGGCGAACATCGCGGCCCTCGACGCCGGGGTGGCGGTCGCGGCGGAGCACCCGCGGGTGGCGTCGCGGGTCACCGTCAGGGAAGGCGAGGCCCGGATGGTCATCTCCGGCAACGAGGCCTTCGCCTTCGGCTCCCTGGTGGCGGGATGCCGGTTCTTCGCGGGCTACCCGATCACCCCGCAGTCGGAAGTGATGGAGTGGCTCGGCAAGGAGCTGCCGAAGTTCGGCGGCACCATGATGCAGCCGGAGGACGAGCTGGCGTCGATCTCGATGGCGATCGGCGCGTCGACCGCGGGCGTGAAGGCGCTCACGGCGTCGTCGGGCCCGGGCATCTCGCTCAAGCTCGAGGCGATGGGCCTGGCCTCGATGGCCGAGCTGCCGCTGGTGGTGCTCAACGTGCAGCGGGTGGGGCCCTCGACGGGCATCCCCACGAAGACCGAGCAGGCGGACCTGCTGCAGGGGCTGTACGGCACCCACGGCGACGCGCCGCGGGTGGTGGTGTCGACCACCGACGTGCAGGACTGCTTCGAGGTCGCGGTGGACGCGTTCAACATCGCCGAGCGGTACCAGACCCCGGTGCTGGTGCTGTCGGACCAGGCCATCGGGCACCGCACCGACGCGATCCCGCCCTTCGACCTGGGCACCGTGAAGGTGGTGGACCGGCGGATCGCCACCGAGGCCGAGCTGGCGGCGGTGGACCCGCACCACGGCTTCAAGCGGTACGCCGAGACCGACAGCGGCGTGAGCCCGATGACGATCCCGGGCCAGGCGCGCGGCAACTACCTGATGAGCGGCCTGGAGCACGACGAGCGCGGCTGGCCGGTGTCGGGCTCGGCGGTGCACCAGCAGATGAGCGAGAAGCGCGCGCGCAAGCTGGAGGTGGTGCCGCGCGACTACGAGCACCTGACGCTGGTGGCGGGCGATCCGAAGGCGGAGGTCGCGCTGCTGGCGTGGGGCGCGGCCAAGGGCGCGGCGCTGGAGGCGGTGGAGCAGCTCGCCGCCGCCGGCTTCCCGGTGCGGGTGGTGATCCCGCGGCTGCTGATGCCGTTCCCGCTCGAGCGCGTCGAGCGCGAGCTCGAGGGGCGGAAGGTCATTCACGTCGTCGAGCTGTCGTTCTCGGGCCAGTTCCACACCTACCTGCGCAGCCTGCTGCGGCCGGAGCTGATCGCGCGGCTGGTGCGGCACTCGCGGGCCGGAGCGGCCCCGCTCGGCGTGAACGAGATCTGCCGCTGGATCGGGCCCGCCGCCCAGTCCATCGCGGCCGACTGAACGAGGGATCCATGGCGCATCACGCGGTAACCCAGCTCACCCAGAAGGACTACAAGGCCGCCCTGCAGCCGGTGTGGTGTCCGGGCTGCGGCGACTTCGGCGTCGTCGCGGCCATCTACCAGGCGCTGGCGAAGCTGAACCTCGATCCCGACCACACGATGGTGGTGAGCGGGATCGGCTGCTCGTCCCGGCTGCCCGGGTACGTGAACACCTATTCGTTCAACGCGATTCACGGCCGCGCCATCCCGATCGCGACCGGGATCAAGGTGGCCAACCCCGAGCTGACGGTGATCGCGGTCGGCGGCGACGGCGACGGATTCGCGATCGGGACCCAGCACTTCGTGCATGCGGCCCGGCGCAACGTGGACATCACCTACGTCTGCATGGACAACTCGATCTACGGGCTCACCAAGGGCCACGTCTCCCCGACGACGCCCACCGACGAGGTGACCAAGACGAGCCCGTACGGGAACATCGAGGAACCGATGAACCCGGTGCTGATGGCGCTGGCGTGCGGCGCGACGTTCATCGCCCGCAGCTTCTCCGCCGAGGTGAAGACGTCGGTCGAGCTGATCGTCCAGGCGATCGAGCACCCCGGGTTCTCCTTCGTCCACCTGGTGTCGCCCTGCCCGGTGTTCCGCGGGCGGCAGCAGTTCGACTGGGTGAAGGAGCGGGTGCGCCGCACTCCCGAGGGCTTCGACTTCACCAAGCGCGAGCAGGCACGGGCCATCGCGTTCGAGGACCCGGACGAGAGCATCACGCTGGGGCTGATCTGGCGCGACCAGCGGCCCAGCCTCATCGCGCGGCAGCAGGCCGTGCGCGACAAGGCCTCGGCGAAGGGCACGCCGACCTACGAGGACATCCTCCATTCCTTCATTCCCGACTTCGGCGCGGTCGGCGCCGCGCGCTAGCCGCTGCGGCGGGCGGGAAGGCGGGGAGGGCCACGCAGCACGGCCCTCCCCTTGTTGTATGCCGGATCGGGCCGCGCCGGCCGGCACGGCGGGGAGCCGCCGGTGATCGCGCGCGGCGAGGTGACGGTGCCGGGCGACAAGTCCATCACGCACCGGGCGCTGCTCCTGGCCGCGCTGTCGGGAGGGCGGTGCACCCTGCGCTCCGCGCTCGCCGCGGGCGACACGCGCGCGACCGCGGCGGCGCTGCGCCGCCTGGGCGTGCAGGTCGGCCGGCTGGGCGGGCGCGGCGCGGTCACGGTCGTAGGCGGCGGCCTGCGGCCGTGCCGCCCTCCGGCCGGCGTGCTCGACTGCCACAACTCGGGCACGACGGCGCGGCTGCTGCTGGGGCTCCTGGCCGGGCACGGCTTCGAGGCGCGGCTCACCGGCGACCGCAGCCTGCGGCGCCGGCCGATGGCGCGGGTGACGGAGCCGCTGCGCGCGATGGGGGCCGCCATCACGGCCGCGGCGGGCGAGCGGCTGCCGCTCGCGATCCGCGGCGGCCCGCTGGCGCCCCTCGCCTGGCGGAGCCCGGTGGCGAGCGCCCAGGTCAAGACCGCGCTGTTCTTCGCCGGCCTGGTGGGCGGCGTCGCCGTCTCGGTCACCGAGCCCGTGATTTCGCGGGACCACACGGAGCGCCTGCTCCGGCTGCTCGGCGTCCGCGTGACGGTGGAGGGCACGACGACCACCGTCGAGCCGCCCGAGACGCTGCCGGCGTTCGACGGCGAGATCCCCGGAGATTTCTCGTCGGCCGCCTACCTGCTGGCGGCCGGGATCCTCGCCGAGTCGGGCGAGGTGGTGGTGCGGAACGTCGGCATCAACCCGACCCGCGCCGGGTTCCTGCGGGTGCTCGAGCGCATGGGGGCCGTGGTCGAGGTCCGCGGCCGGTGGGTCAGCCTGGGCGAGCCGGGCGCCACGCTGGTCGCGCGACCCGCGGCGCTCGCCCCGGTCGTGGTCGAGCCGGAGGAGATCCCGAGCCTGGTGGACGAGGTGCCGCTGCTGGCGTGTCTGGCGTCGCGAGCGGAGCGCGGGTGGACGTCGGTGTTCCGCGGCGTCGGCGAGCTGCGCGTGAAGGAGAGCGACCGGCTCGCGCTGGTGGCGTCGAACCTGGCGGCGCTCGGCGTCGCCGCGCGCACCGAGGGCGACACGCTGTTCGTCGAGGGGGCCGCCGCGCCGCCCCGGGGGCGGGTGGCCACGGCCGGCGACCACCGCCTCGCGATGGCGTTCGCGGTGCTGGGCACGGTGCCGGGGGCCGCGGTGGAGCTTGACGACCACCGGTCGGTCGCCATCTCGTATCCCGACTTCTTCAGGGACCTGGCGAGTGTCCTCCACGCCTCGTAGCCGCCCCGTGATCGCGATCGACGGCCCCGCCGCCAGCGGCAAGAGCACGACCGCGCGGGCGGTGGCCGACGCGCTCGGCTACGCGCACATCGACAGCGGCGCGTTGTACCGCGCGGTGACGCTGCTCGCGCTCGAGCGGCCCGAAGCGCCGGAGCGCTGGCGTCCGGAGGAGCTGGTGGAGCGGGCCCGCGCCCGCGGGCTCGGGCTGGCTCCGTCGTCGTCGCCAGGCACGGTGGCGGTCACCCTGGACGGCGCGGCGGTCGGCGAGGCGCTGCGCAGCGAGGCGGTGACGCGCGAGGTGTCGCGGGTGGCGGCGATGGGGCCGGTGCGCCAGCTCGTCAACCGGCTGCTTCGCGCGGCCGCGGCCGGCGGCGGCGTGGTGCTCGACGGTCGGGACATCGGCACCGCCGTCTTCCCCGATGCGGAGGTGAAGGTGTTCCTGGTGGCGGACCCCGCCGAGCGCGCGCGCCGGCGGCTCGCCGAGCGGGGGCTCACCACGGATGCGGCGAGCGTGCGCGCCGAGGCGCAGGATCTCGTGCGCCGCGACCAGCGGGACTCCACGCGGGACGTGGCGCCGCTGGCCCGGGCCGCCGACGCGGAGCTCCTCGACACCACCGTGCTCGGCTTCGAAGAGCAGGTCCAGGCCATCGTGGACCTGGTGCGGCGCGGGCCGGGCGGCGGCGGTGGTCGCCCGGCCCACTCGCCTGGGCCCTCCGTCGCTTGACCCGCACGCCGGCGTCGGGTAGCCTATAGGGCTACGTGCGTCCGCCACTGGGGCTGCCGCACGGCCGTGAACCCCTATCCGCGCTGACCGACGCGCGCCGAGGCTGCAGTGTCTACCGTGACCGAAAACGAGGACGCCCAGGAAGCCGAGGCGTCCGCCACCCCCGCCGTTCCGCCCCCGACCACCAAGCTCAACGTCCGGGCCGACCTGTACGACGAGACCTACTCGCCGGAGCAGTACGCCCAGATGATGGCGATGTACGAGGGCACCCTCCAGCACATCGAGGAGGGCGAGATCGTCAAGTCGAAGGTGCTCCGCGTGACGGACAACGCGGTGATCCTCGACGTCGGCTTCAAGTCCGAGGGCGCGGTCCCGATCGAGGAGTTCAAGGACGCGCGGGCGCTCAAGGAGGGCGACGAGATCGAGGTGTTCCTCGAGAACCTCGAGGACAACGAGGGCGCCGTCGTCCTGTCGAAGAAGAAGGCCGACTTCATGCGGGTGTGGGAGCGCATCCGCGTGGCGTACGAGAACGACGAGCCGGTCGAGGGCACGCTGGTCAAGAAGATCAAGGGCGGCGTGGTCGTGGACCTGATGGGCGTGGACGCCTTCCTGCCCGGCTCGCAGATCGCGCTGCGGCGGGTGCCCAACATCGACGAGCTGCTGGGCCAGACCTACCAGTTCAAGATCATCAAGCTCAACAAGCGCCGTCGCAACATCGTCGTGTCGCGGCGCGTGATTCTCGAGGCCGAGCGCGCGACCAAGCGCGAGAAGCTGATGAAGGAGCTCGAGGTCAGCCAGGTGCGGAAGGGCGTGGTCAAGAACATCACGGACTTCGGCGCCTTCATCGACCTCGGCGGCGTGGACGGCCTGCTGCACATCACCGACATGTCCTACGGCCGGGTCTCGCATCCCAGCGAGATGGTCAAGTTCGGCCAGGAGCTCGAGGTCAAGATCCTCGACATCGACTGGGAGCGCGAGCGCATCTCGCTCGGCCTCAAGCAGCTGCAGCCCTACCCGTGGGCGAACGTGGCCGGCAAGTACCCGGTCGGCACGCGGGTGCAGGGGAAGGTGGTCTCGATCACCAACTACGGCGCGTTCATCGAGCTGGAGCCGGGGATCGAGGGGCTGGTCCACATCTCGGAGATGTCGTGGACCCGCAACGTGCGCCACCCGTCCAAGATCGTCTCCATCGGCGAGACCATCGAGGCCGTCGTCCTCAAGGTGGACGAGACCGAGGAGAAGATCTCGCTCGGCATGAAGCAGACCGAGCAGGATCCCTGGATGGTGCTGCCGCTCAAGTACCCGGTGGGCACCCGGATCAGCGGCAAGGTCCGCAACCTCACCAGCTTCGGCGCGTTCGTCGAGATCGAGCCGGGCATCGACGGGCTGATCCACATCTCCGACATGTCGTGGACCAAGCGCGTGCAGCACCCGTCCGAGGTGGTGAAGAAGGGCGACACCGTGGACGTGGTGATCCTCAACATCGACGCCGACAACAAGCGGATCTCCCTCGGCCTCAAGCAGGCGGAGGAGGATCCGTGGCTGAAGATCGGCGAGACCTACCCGGTGGGCATGGAGCTCAAGGGCCACGTGGTGCGCCTGATGGACAAGGGCGTCGTCGTGGACCTCGGCCACGACATCGAGGGCTTCGTGCCGATGAGCCAGCTCGGCGTCGCGGACATCCAGACGCCGGGCGACGCCGTGAAGGAAGGGCAGGTGGTGGTGCTGAAGGTGCTCGAGGTGGACCCGATTCACCACCGGATCGTGCTGGCCGCGATCGAGTTCCCCGACGAGCCGCTGCGGGAGATCCCCAAGCCGCCGATCGACACCGAAGGCGCGGGCGGCGAGGCGGGTGCCGAGGCCGCGGCGCCCGAGGCCCAGGCGCCCGACGCGGGTGGGCAGCCGGCCGCGTAGCCGCGGCAGGCCCGGAGCAGCGAGGCGCCGTCCGGCATCCGGGCGGCGCCTTCGTCATCGAGGCCCTGTGAGCGAGGAACGGGCGTGGCGGACGGCGATGAGACGGTCCTGATCGAATCGCTGGCGGCGGGCGGAGACGGCGTGGGCCGGCTCGCCGACGGGATGACCGTGTTCGTCCCGCGCACCGCCCCGGGCGACCGGGTGCGGGTCGCCGACGTGCGCCGCCGCCGCCGCCACGCCCGGGCCATCCCGGCCGGGGTCGCCGCGCCGGGGCCCGGCCGCGTGGAGCCGCCGTGCCCGCACTTCCGGCGCGACGGGTGCGGCGGCTGCCAGTGGCAGCACCTGAGCACGGTCGCGCAGCTGGCGGCGAAGGCCCGCATCGTGGGCGACGCGCTGCGGCGGATCGGCCATCTCGACGTGCCGGACCCGGACGTGTTCCCGAGTCCGCGCGCCCTGGCGTACCGGGCCACGGTCACCCTCACGGTCCGGTGGACGGCCGCCGGACCCGTGGCGGGCTTCCACGACTACCGCGATCCCGGCCGGGTGATTCCGCTCGAGCGATGCGCGATCGCGCGCGACGAGGTCGCGGCGCTGTGGGACGCGCTGCGGCCCGCGGCGGCGGCGCTGCCGCGGGGAAGCGACGTGCGGCTCAAGCTGCGGGTGGCGCCGGACGGCGGGCTCCACGCGGTGGTGGGCGGCGGCGACGGCGCGTGGGCCACGCCCGGGCCACTCGTTCGGGCAGCGGCCGATCGGGGCCTGGTCGTGACCGTGTGGTGGGAGCCCGCGGGCGGCGCGATGCGGTGGATGGCCGGCCCGCGCTGCGATGCCGGCGCAGTGGCCTTCGAGCAGGTGAATCCCGAGGTCGCGGCGGCCCTGCGGGCGGCGGTGCTCGCAGCGGCGCCGGCCGACGCGGCGGGCCGGGCGCTCGACCTTTACGCCGGCGCGGGCGAGATCGGCCTCGCCCTCGCCGGCCGCGGCTGGGAGGTGGCGACGGTGGAAGCCAACGAGGCCGCGGTCGCGCGAGCCGCCGAGCGGGCGAGGCGCGAGGGCCTCGCCGTGCGCACCGTGGCGGGGCGGGTCGAGGAGCGGCTCTCCGGCCTGTTGCCGGCCCGGCTGGTCGTCGCCAATCCGCCGCGCGCGGGCCTCGACGAGCGGGTCGCGGCGGCGCTCGCCGGCCGGCCGCCCGAGCGGCTCGTCTACGTGTCCTGTGACCCGGCCACGCTGGCCCGCGACCTCGAGCGGCTGGCCGCGGTCCCCGCGCGGCTCCGCGTCCGCTGCTTCGACATGTTTCCGCAGACCAGCCACGTGGAGACCGTGGCGACGCTGGCGGGGGCGTGAGATCCGGGCCGAGCGGAGCGCCCGCGCCGGCGGGCGCCCGCGGGCCGACGGCGGCGGGCGGGACGGTGGTCGCCCCGGTGGGCGGACGCGAACCCCGTTGACCGGCGGCCGCGGCCCGGGTATTTTGCTAAGCTGTCGCGGCTTAGGCCTTTACCAGCGAACGACTTGGAGAGCATGAAGACGCATTCGGTCACGCCGTCAGAGATCGAGCACCACTGGTTCGTCGTGGACGCCACCAACGTGCCGTTGGGGCGGCTGGCGTCGAAGGTGGCGCAGGTGATCCGGGGCAAGCACAAGCCGATCTTCTCGCCGCACCTCGACACGGGCGACTCCGTGATCGTGGTGAACGCGGCGAAGGTGCGGCTCACGGGCCGCAAGCTGCAGCAGAAGCGCTACTTCCGGCATTCCGGCTACATGGGGCACGAGCGGTTCACGTCGCTCGCCACGGTGATGGCGACGCGGCCCGAGCGCGTGGTCGAGCGTGCGGTGTTCGGCATGCTGCCCAAGACGTCGCTGTCGCGGCAGGTGCTGCGACTCAAGCTGCGGGTGTACGCGGGCGCGGAGCATCCGCACGTCGCCCAGCAACCCACGCCGCTGGTGCTGGGCGGCTCTGCGTCTGTGAGGAAGGCATGATTCCCGACGTCCCGATGCGCTTTCACGCCGTGGGCCGGCGCAAGACTTCCATCGCCCGGGTGTATCTCAAGCCGGGCTCGGGCAAGTGGGAAGTGAACGGGCGGACGCTGGGCGACTACTTCCCGCGCAGCTCGCTGGTGTCGCTGATCCAGCAGCCGTTCACGGTGACGGACACGCTCGGCGCCTTCGACGTCAAGGCGAACGTGAACGGCGGCGGCGTGACCGGGCAGGCCGGCGCGCTCCGCCTGGGCATCGCGCGCGCCCTGGTGACGGTGGACGAGCAGCACCGGCGCAAGCTGCGGGAGCAGGGGTTGCTGACCCGCGACTCGCGGGCGGTCGAGCGCAAGAAGCCGGGCCAGCCCGGCGCGCGCAAGCGCTTCCAGTTCAGCAAGCGGTAGACGGGCAGGACATCTCTCACACCGCTGGATCTCGCCTGGGGTGTCCGCCGGTGGCGGATGCGGGCGGGAGTGGAAGGCGGTGGACGATGAACCCCAACGACGGCGCAGGAGCACATGGCCTTTCCTGAGATTCAAGAGCTGCTGGAAGCGGGGGTGCACTTCGGGCACCAGACCCGCCGCTGGAACCCGAAGATGCGGCGGTTCATCTTCGCGGAGCGCAACGGCATCTACATCATCGACCTCGAGAAGACGATCAAGCAGCTGCAGCGCGCCCAGGACCTGATGCGGGAGGTGGTGCTGCGCGGCGAGGGCGTGCTGTTCGTCTGCACCAAGAAGCAGCTCAAGGCGATCATCCAGGTCGACGCGGAGCGGTGCGGCGCCTACTTCGTCACCGAGCGGTGGCTGGGCGGGACGCTCACCAACTACGCGACCATCAAGAAGCAGATCCGCCGCCTGAAGGACCTCGAGCAGGGCCAGGAAGAGGGCAGCTTCGAGTTCTTCACCAAGAAGGAGCAGCTGCTGCTGGAGCGGGAGCGGATCAAGCTCGAGCGCAACCTGTCGGGCGTGAAGAACATGAGCCGCCTGCCCGGGGCGCTGTTCGTGGTGGACGCCAAGAAGGAGCGCATCGCGGTCGCGGAGGCCAACAAGCTCGGCATCCCCGTGGTCGCCATCGTGGACACCAACGCCGACCCCGACGTCATCACCGTGCCGATCGCCGGCAACGACGACGCGATCCGCTCGGTGTCGCTGATCAGCAGCGCGGTGGCGGACGCCATCGGCGAGGCCCGCGCCCGGATGCCGGCGCGCGAGGAGGCCGAGGAGACGGACTTCGCGGCCTACTCGACCGACGCGGGCGCGACCGAGGGCGGCGAGACCGACGCCGAGAAGCGGCGCCGGCGGCCGCGGCGCAAGCGGCGGCCCAAGCCCGAGGCGATCGTCGCGCGCATCAAGACCGACGAGGTGGCCGCGCCGGCCCCCGTGGCGCCGGCGCCCGCGGTGCCGTCGGCCGCGGCGGAGGACGCCACGGCGTAGCGGGCGGGCCAGGTCGGAGTGGGAGCGCCGCCGCCTCTGCCCGGTCGGGCGGGCGGCGGTTTTGCAGGCGAACCCGGATGGAGACCATGACGGATACAATGGCGAGCATCAGTGCGAAGGACGTGGCGGAGCTGCGCCGGCAGACCGGCGCCGGCATGATGGACTGCAAGAAGGCGCTCGCGGAGTCGGGCGGCGACTTCGCCAGGGCCACGGAGTGGCTGCGGGCTCACGGCGTGGCGCGGGCCGACCAGCGGGCCGGCCGCGCCGCGAAGCAGGGCCTGGTGGAATCCTACGTGCACCACAGCGGGAAGATCGGCGTCCTGGTCGAGATCAACTGCGAGACGGACTTCGTGGCCCGCACCGACGACTTCAAGCAGCTGGCCCGGGACGTGGCGATGCACATCGCGGCCGCGGCCCCGCTGGCGGTGAGCGCGGACCAGCTCCCGGCGGAGGTGGTTGAGCGGGAGCGGCGCATCTACACGGAGCAGGTGGCGCAGGAGGGCAAGCCGGAGGCGATCCGGGCCAAGATCGTCGAGGGCAAGCTCAAGAAGTTCTACTCCGAGGCCGTCCTGCTCGACCAGCCGTTCGTGAAGGACGACAAGCGCACGGTGGGCGAGGTGGTCAAGGAGCTGTCGGGCAAGACCGGCGAGAACGTGATGGTGCGGCGCTTCGCCCGCTACCAGCTCGGAGAGGACGTGTGAGCCTCGTCTACCGCCGGGCGCTGCTCAAGCTCTCCGGCGAGGCGCTGGCCGGGGAGCGCGACTTCGGCTTCGACCTGGCGGTGATCGACCGGCTGGCCGAGGAGATCAAGGCCGTGCGCGCCGAGGGGGTCGACATCGGCCTGGTGATCGGGGGCGGCAACATCATCCGCGGCACCGAGGCCAGCCGCGAGGGGATGGACCGCGTCTCGGCCGACTACATGGGGATGCTGGCCACGGTCATCAACGCCCTGGCCGTCCAGGACGTCCTGGAGCGCAAGGGCGTCGACACCCGGGTCCTCACCGCGATCCGGATGGAGGCGCTGGCCGAGCCCTACATCCGCCGGCGCGCCATCCGCCACCTCGAGAAGGGACGGGTGGTCATCTTCGCGGGCGGGACCGGAAACCCCTATTTTTCGACCGATACCGCCGCGGTGCTCCGCGCGCTGGAGATCGAGGCGCAGGCGCTGCTCAAGGGCACCAACGTGGACGGGGTCTACACGGCCGATCCGCGCCAGGACCGGACCGCCAAGTTCATCCCCGAGGTGAGCTTCCTCGACGCCATGGTCAAGGGCCTGGGCGTCATGGACGCCAACGCCTTCGGGCTGTGCAAGGACAACGGCTTGCCGATTCACGTGTTCAACATCAACCAGCCCGGCGCGGTGCTGCGCATCCTCCACGGCGACCGCATCGGCACCATCGTGCGATGACCACGTTGAACCTGCAGGACATCGTGAAGCAGGCGCGCGCCGCGATGGACAAGGCGATGGAAAGCACGCGGCGCGAGTTCGCCTCCATCCGCAGCGGCAAGGCCACCACCTCGCTCCTCGACCTGGTGCGGGTCACGGCCTACGGCAACGAGATGCCCCTGAACCAGGTGGCGTCGGTGGCCGCGCCGGAGGCGCGCCTGCTGACGGTGACGCCGTGGGACAAGTCGCTGACGGGGGCGATCGACAAGGCCCTGCGCGAGAGCGACCTGGGCCTCAACCCGGTGACCCAGAGCGGCATCATCCGCGTCCCGCTGCCGCCGCTCACCGAGGAGCGCCGCCGCGAGCTGGTGAAGGTGGTGCACAAGCTGGCGGAGGAGGGCAAGGTCGCCGTGCGCCACGCGCGCCACACCTCCAAGGAGCAGCTCAAGAAGATCGAGCACGTCTCCGAGGACGACCTGCGCAAGGCGGACCACGACCTCCAGAAGGTCACCGACGACCACGTCAAGCACGTCGACGAGATGGTGAAGGCCAAGGAAGCGGAGATCATGGAGGTGTGAGCGAGGCCGCTCCGCTGCTCGATCGCATCCGCGCCGGCGGCGAGGTCCCGCGGCACGTGGCCGTGATCATGGACGGCAACGGCCGCTGGGCCCAGGAGCGCCACCTGCCCCGGCCGGTGGGCCACCGCGAGGGGATGAAGGCGGTGCGCGAGGCGGTGGAGGGCTGCATCGCCGCGGGCGTGGAGGTGCTCACGCTGTTCGCGTTCTCGGAGGAGAACTGGAACCGCCCGCCGATGGAGATCGGCGCGCTGATGGCCCTGCTCGAGGAGTACATCGCCCGCGAAACCGCCGAGCTGAGGTCCAACGGCGTCGAGGCGCACGTCCTGGGCGATCTCGGCCGGCTGGCGCCCAAGGCGCGGGAGGCCGTCGACCGGCTGGTGGCGCAGACCCGCGGCGGCACCCGGCTCGCCCTCAACCTCGCCATCTCGTACTCGAGCCGCGCGGAGATCGCGCGGGCCGCGCGCCGTCTCGCCGAGGACGTGCTCCAGGGACGGCTGGCCCTCGAAGACGTGGACGAGGACGCCGTGAGCCTGCGGCTGTACACCGCCGGCATCCCCGACCCGGACCTGCTGGTGCGGACCTCGGGCGAGCGGCGGATCTCCAACTTCCTCCTCTGGCAGCTCGCCTACACCGAGCTGCACATCACGCCGGTGCTGTGGCCGGACTTCACCCGCCAGCACCTCTTCGAGGCGATTCTCGACTACCAGGGGCGCGAGCGCCGGTTCGGTCGCGTCACGGCCTGATGCCGGCCGCGCAGCTGACACGCCGCGTCGCGTTTTCCGCGGTCGCCATCCCCGTGGCCGCGGCCGCGGCCTACGTCGGGGGCTGGGTCCTCGCCGGGCTGCTGGCCGTGATCGGGGTGCTCGCGACGCGCGAGCTGTACGACCTCGCCGCCGCGGGCGGCGTCGATCCGCTGCGCCGCTCCGGACTGGCCGCCGCCGCCGCGATCCCGCTCGCCACCTTCTGGGCCAAGGGCTCCGAGATCCACTTCGCCGAGCCGGCCATCTACCTGGGCGCGCTGTGGATGCTGGCGGTGATCGCCGCCGCGGCCTGGCGCCGCGGGCCGGCCCGCCACCCGCTGGCGGCCGTGGCCGTGACCGTCTTCGGCGTGCTGTACGCGCCGGGGCTCCTGTGCTTCGCGATCGTGCTGCGGCACCCGAGCGGGGTGGGACTCGAGTCGTCCACCGGCACGGCGCTGCTGTTCTTCCCGCTCGCGCTCACTTGGATCGGCGACACCGCCGCGATGGCCGGCGGCAAGGTGATCGGCGGGCCGAAGCTGGCGCCGACGCTCTCGCCGAGCAAGACGTGGGCGGGCGCGGTGGCCGGCCTCGTCGCGACCCTGCTCTCGGCCTGGCTCTACGGGACCTGGATTCTCGAGCCCCTGGGGCGCTCACTGCCGCTCGCGGCCGCGCTCGCGGCCGGCGCCGCGATCAGCGTCACCGGCCAGGCGGGCGACCTGGCGGAGTCGCTGCTCAAGCGGGAGGTCGGGGTCAAGGACAGCTCCGCCCTGATCCCCGGGCACGGCGGGATGCTGGACCGCATCGACTCGCTGCTGTTCGTGCTCCCGGTCACGGCCGGGATCTTCCGTATCCTGGGCCTCACGTGATCGCGCCGGACGCAGGCCGACCGGCAGAGGAGCGGGTGGTCGCGCCGCCCGCCGGATCCGGCCCTGGCACGAGTGCCACCATCGGCGTCGCGGTGCTGGGGTCCACGGGCTCGATCGGCACTTCCGCCCTCAAGGTGCTGGCGCGCCAGCGCGACCGGTTCCGGGTCGTGGCGCTCACCGCCTTCGGGCAGCGGGAGCGGCTCGAGGCGCAGGCGGCGGCGTTCCATCCGGCGTTCGTGGGCCTGGTCAACGGCGAGGCGTCGGACGGGTGGCGGGCGGGCCGGGCCTGCCTGGTGGAGGCGGTGACCCGGCCGGACGTGGACGTGGTGCTGAACGGCA
The DNA here is from genome assembly GCA_035502185.1 of Gemmatimonadales bacterium. Taxonomy (NCBI): domain Bacteria; kingdom Pseudomonadati; phylum Gemmatimonadota; class Gemmatimonadia; order Gemmatimonadales; species Gemmatimonadales bacterium. The sequence continues at coordinate 13,095 of DATJUT010000050.1, read as the reverse complement.
TCGTGGGCGCGGCCGGTCTCGAGGCGACCCTGGCGGCCCTCACGGCCGGCAAGCGCGTCGCGCTCGCCAACAAGGAAACGCTGGTGATGGCGGGGGAGCTGGTGATGCGGACCGCCCGGGAGAAGGGCGGCGAGATCGTGCCGGTGGACTCCGAGCACTCGGCGATCCTCCAGTGCGTCACCGGACGCCGGCCCACCGGCGTCAGCCGGGTGATCCTCACCGCGTCGGGCGGGCCGTTTCACGCCTGGGAGGCGGAGCGGGTGCGGCACGCGACCGTCGCCGAGGCCCTGAACCACCCGACTTGGCGGATGGGGCGTAAGATCACGGTGGACAGTGCGACCCTGGTCAACAAGGCGCTGGAGGTCATCGAGGCCCATTTCCTGTTCGCCCTGCCGTACGACCGCATCGAGGCCGTGGTGCATCCGCAGTCCGTGATCCACTCGTTCGTGGAGTTCGTGGACGGCTCGGTGCTGGCGCAGCTGGGCTTCCCCAACATGGAGCTGCCGATCCTCTACGCCCTGACCCATCCGGAGCGGGTGGCCGACGACGGCATCACGCGCTTCGACCCCGTGGCCGCGGGTTCGCTGACCTTCGAGCCGGTGCGGACCGAGGTGTTCCCCGCGCTGGCCCTCGGGATGCAGGCGGGGCGCGCCGGCGGATCGGCGCCGGCCGCGTTCAACGCGGCCAACGAGGTCGCCGTGGCCGCGTTCCTGGCGGGCGCGGCGCCCTTCGGCCGCATCGCCGAGGTGATCGCGCGGGTGCTGGAGGAGCAGATCGTGAAAGACGCCTCGAGCGTGGAGGCGGTCCTGGAGGCCGACGGCTGGGCGCGCCGCCGGGCCGCGGAGCTGCTGCGATGCTCGTGAACTGGAGCCCGGTGCTGCTCGACCTCGTCGGGGCCGTCGTCGTCATCGGCGTGCTCATCTTCGTCCACGAGCTGGGGCACTTCCTCGCAGCCAAGTCGGTGGGAATCGCCGTGCTGCGGTTCTCCTTCGGCCTGGGACCCCGGACGCCGATCGGCATCAGGATCGGCGAGACCGACTACTGCCTGTCGTGGATCCCGTTCGGCGGGTTCGTGAAGATGGCCGGGGTCGAGGAGGAGGGGGCGGCCGGCGCCGTGGAGGGCGGGCGGGTCGAGGCCGAGGTGCCGCCGGAGCGGACCTTCGACGCCAAGCCGCTGTGGGCGCGCGTGTTCGTGATCTCGGCCGGCGTGGTGATGAACGCGCTGTTCGCCCTGCTGGTCTACAGCGTGATCGCCCGGGCGTACGGGACGCCGGTGGACACGACCGTGACGGTGGGCGCGGTGGACAGCACCGCGCTGCCGCTCGGCGCCTCGGCACTCGCCTCGCTCAGGCCGGGCGACCGCATCCTCCGGATCAACGGCGACTCGATGAGGGGCTGGGGCGCGATCCAGCAGAAGCTGTACACCGCGCCGGGCACACGGATCACGATCGAGGTCGCCGGCCGGGCGACCCCGATCCTGCTCGACGTCCCGCGCTCGGAGAAGGACGCCCGCGCCTCCCTGATCGGTGCCCTGGCGCCGTGGCACGAGCCGGTGATCGGCGAGGTCCTGGCGGGGCGGCCCGCCGAGGCCGCGGGCCTCGAGCCGGGCGACCGGATCGACTCGGCGGGCGGGCAGGCCATCCCGTCGTGGGAGCTGATGCAGCGCGTCATCGAGCGCAGCGCCGGCCGGCCGCTGGCCCTGGTGGTCGGGCGCGGGGGTCGCGAGGTGCGGGTGGAGGTCACACCGCAGCCGACCCAGGCCCGGGATCCCGCCACCGGCAAGACGCTGACCGTCGGCCGCATCGGCATCGGTCCCGCGCTGCAACGCTTCGGTTTGCTGGGCTCGCTCGGGGAGGGACTCCGGCAGACGGGCGCCGCGGGCGGCATCATCCTGTTCACGCTCAAGGGCCTGGTGACGGGCCAGGTGTCGGTCCGGGACATCGGCGGCCCCATCCTCGTGGGGCAGCTGGCGGGAGAGGTGGCGCGGGCCGGCCTGCGCAATTTCCTCGCCTTCATGGCGCTGTTCTCGATCAACCTGGCGATCCTGAACCTGCTGCCCATCCCGGTCCTGGACGGGGGGCATCTGGCGTTCCTGTTCGTCGAGGGCGTGCGCGGCCGGCCGCTGTCGCTCGAGCAGCGTCAGCGCCTGACGCAGATCGGGTTCTTCGTGCTGGTGGGGATCATGGTGCTGGCGCTGGGGAATGACGTGCTGCGGTTGTTCAAGTGAGAAGTGAAAGGTGAGAGGTGAGACGTCCAAGTGAGGGGTGAGAGGGCAGCTGAGAGGTGAGAAGCGAAGTGAGGGGTGCGGAGTCGTGAAGCGTGAGAGGGGCGCTCACCTCTCACGTCTCACCTGAACCTCTCACTTCTCGCCCTTCGCCTCTCACTTCTCGCCCCGTCCCAGCATCTTCCTCACCGCATCCATGGCCACCTCGGTCGTGCTCCGCTTCCCCGAGAGCAGTCCGTCCAGGTCCGCGGCCAGGTCGCCGGCGCTCGCGTAGCGCTCGTCCCGGTCCTTGGCCATGCAGGTCAGGACGATCTTCTCGAACGCCCGTGACAGCTCGGGCCGCCGCTTGCGGGGCGGCTCCGGCGGCTCCTCCACGTGGAGGCGCGCCAGCTCGAACCAGTCGCCCGCGCGGAAGGGCAGCTCGCCGGTGGCGGCGCGGTACATCGTCACGCCGAGGGCGTAGACGTCGGTGCGGCCGTCGAGCGGGAGGCCGCGGGCCTGCTCCGGGGAGATGTAGTGCGGCGTGCCGATGGTGAGCTGCTTGCCGGTGGTCGAGACGTAGGACGCGATGGTCCGCGCGATGCCGAAGTCGGTCAGCACGGCGCGCCCCTCGGCGTCGAACAGGATGTTCTGCGGCTTGATGTCCCGGTGGACGATCCCGGCCTCGTGGGCGAACGCCATCCCCAGCGCCACGTCGCGGGCGGCGCGCGTCACCTCGGCCTCGGGCAGCGCGGCCGCCGCCTCGAGCCGCGCGTCCAGCGAGGCGGCGAGTCGCGGCATCGCGAAGTAGACCACTTCGCCGTCCTGCCCGGCGTCGAGGATGCGGATGATGTTGGGGTGGCGCAGCTCGCCGGCGATCGTGGCTTCGTTGAGGAAGCGGGCCGTGAACTGCGGGTCCCGGGCGTACTTGGGCTTGAGGACCTTGAGCGCCACGTCGGGCGGCCCGCCGCCCCGGGCGGCGGCGACCACCCAGGCCATCCCGCCCGCTCCGAGCAGCTCGGTGGCGTGGTACGGGCCGACGGTCCTGCCGACGAGCGAGTCGGGTTCCAGCGGCAATTGTGCCCCTTGAGATCGGGTCGAACCGCGGTTAAAGTACACTGCTACGCGGAATTAGAGAATCGCTCCCGGAACCGCGTGACGGGAGCCAGGCAATCCAGGGGAACGCATGAGTTACGACAAGGCGGCGGCTGCCGCCCAGTATCGGCTGCACGAGCAGGACACGGGCTCCACCCGGGTCCAGATCTCGCTCCTCAGTGCCCGCATCAACTCGCTGACCGATCACTTCCGTCAGCACGCCAAGGACCACCACGGGCGGCTCGGCCTGATCAAGATGGTCGGGCGCCGGCGCCGCCTGCTGGAGTACCTGAAGCGCACGGATCTCGTGGCGTACCGCCAGCTCATCGACGAGCTGGGGCTGCGTCACTAGTCCAGGCCGGCTCGAGGGGCGCGCCACGACGGCGCGCCCTTCTGCCAGCTATCCCACATCACAAGAGAGTCTGTCACGATGATGCATCGCCTCGAACGGTCGTTCGCCGGCCGCACCTTCCGCATTGAGTGCGGGCGGATGGCCAAGCAGGCCGCCGGCGCCGCGCTGGTCCAGTTCGGCGAAACCACCGTGCTGGCCGCCGCGTCGGTGGCCGACACCGTGAGCAACCTGCCGTTCTTCCCGCTGCTGGTCGAGTACCGCGAGAAGTTCTACGCCGCCGGCAAGATCCCCGGCGGCTTCCTCAAGCGCGAAGCCCGGCCGCACGACGAGGAGATCCTGGCCGCCCGGCTCATCGACCGGTCCATCCGGCCGCTGTTCCCGGAGGGGTTCCAGAACGAGGTCCAGGTGTTCGTCTACGTGCTGTCGGCGGACCAGGAGAACGACGCCGACGTGCTCGGGATGGTGGCGGCCTCGTTCGCGCTGGCCAGCTCGAAGATCCCGTTCGCCGGCCCGCTGGCGGGCGTGCGGGTGGGCCGGGTGGAGGGGAAGTGGATCCTCAACCCGACCTTTCAGCAGCTCGAGTTCTCCGACGTCGACATCGTGGTGAGCGGCACCGCCGACTCGATCATGATGGTCGAGGGCGGGGCGGGGGAGATCGCCGAGACGGAGATGGTCGAGGCGCTGAAGGTGGCGCAGAAGGGGCTCCAGGAGCTGGTGGCGCTGCAGCAGGAGCTGCTGGGGAAGCACAGCGTCCCCAAGATGGAGTGGACCAGGGCCGCACCGCCGGCCGACCTGGCCGCGCGGGTGGAGGCGCTGGCGAAGCCGCGGGTCCAGGAGGCCATGAACCTGGCCATGAAGGAGGAACGCTCCCAGGCCCTGTCCGCGGTGTACACCACCATCGTGCAGGAGCTGGCCGCCGAGTTCCCGGACCAGAACCGCGTCATCGCCAACCTGCTGGCCGACCTCCAGTACGACGTCATGCGCAAGCAGGTGCTGGAGCGGGGCGAGCGGGTGGACGGCCGCGACGCCACCACGGTCCGGCCGATCACCTGCGAGGTCGGCCTGCTGCCGCGGGTCCACGGCTCGGCGCTGTTCACCCGCGGCCAGACGCAGGCCCTGGTGACCACGACCCTGGGCAGCGTGGACGACGAGCAGCGCATCGACAACATCGACGTGCCGCGCGAGACCACCAAGTCGTTCATGCTGCACTACAACTTCCCGCCGTTCTCGACCGGGGAGGTGCGGCCGATGCGCGGCACCTCGCGCCGCGAGATCGGGCACGGCGCCCTGGCGGAGCGCGCGCTCACGCCGCTGCTCCCGTCCTACGAGGATTTCCCGTACACCATCCGGATCGTCTCCGAGGTCCTCGAGTCGAACGGGTCGTCGTCGATGGCCAGCGTGTGCGGCGCCTCGCTGTCGCTGATGGATGCGGGCGTCCCGCTCAAGGCGCCGTGCGCCGGCGTGGCGATGGGCCTGATCAAGGACCGCGACCAGGTCGTCATCCTCACCGACATCCTCGGCACGGAGGACGCGCTCGGCGACATGGACTTCAAGGTCGCCGGGACCGAGACCGGCATCACCTCGATCCAGATGGACATCAAGATCCAGGGGCTGTCGCTCGACATCATGGCGAAGGCGCTCGACCAGGCGAAGAAGGGCCGGCTGCACATCCTGGGCGTGATGGGCAAGACGCTGAAGGAGCATCGCTCGGAGATGTCGCCCTGGGCGCCGCGGATCCTCACCATCCAGGTCAAGCAGAAGGACATCGGGAAGATCATCGGGCCCAAGGGCGCCACCATCCGCGAGATCGAGGAGGTGTCGGGGGCCAAGGTCAGCATCGACGACGACGGCGTGGTGACCATCGCCGCCGTGGGCGGCGAGGCGGGCGCCAAGGCGCGCGAGATGGTCGAGGCGCTGGTGCAGGAGCCCGAGGTGGGCAAGACCTACACCGGCAAGGTGAAGACGACCACCGCCTTCGGCGCGTTCGTCGAGATCCTGCCGGGGGTCGAGGGCCTGGTCCACATCTCCGAGCTGCAGCACGGGCGCACGGACAAGACCGAGGACGTCGTGAAGAAGGGCGACACCCTCACCGTCAAGCTGCTCGAGGTGGACGAGCGGGGCCGGCTGCGGCTCTCGCGCAAGGCGCTGCTCGAGAAGAGCTGACGTGCGGACGGTCCGGCTCGACGACACCGTGTGGCGCAGCGACGCGCCCAACGGCCTCGTCATCCTGACCGAACGGATGCCGTGGCTGCGCTCGGCCGCGGCCGGCTTCTGGGTCAAGACCGCGTCGGCGCACGAGCCGCGCGAGAAGATGGGCGTGTCCCACCTGCTCGAGCACATGGTGTTCAAGGGCACGCCCACCCGCACCGCCCAGGACATCGCCGTCGCCCTCGAATCGCGCGGCGGCGGGCTCGACGCCTACACCGGCCGCGACCACACGACCTACCAGGCCCGCATGCTCGACGCGGACCTGCCGCTCGCCGTGGACCTCCTCACCGACATCGTGCGGCGCCCCCTGCTGCGCGACGCCGACCTCGCGCTCGAGCGCAAGGTGGTGCTGGAGGAGATCGCCACCGTCGACGACACGCCCGACGATCTCGTGTTCGACCTGCACGCAGCGGCACTGTGGCGCTCGCACGCATACGGCTACCGCATCCTCGGCACCCGCGAGACCGTGGCGGGCATCACCGCGGGCGACCTGCAGGCGCTGCACGGACGCGCCTACGGGCCCCGGCACCTGGTGTTCGCCGCCGCCGGGAACCTCGAGCACGAGCAGGTGCTGGCGCTGCTGGACGGCGCCGGCTGGCTCGACCTGGAGCCCGGCCCGGAGGGCACGGACGTGCCACCGCCCGCCGGGGCCACCCGCGTCGAGCAGCGCGTCGCCCGCGACGGGGCCCAGGTGCACCTGGTGTTCGGCACCGAGACGTTCCGGTACGGGGACCCGCGCCGGCACGCCCTGGTCCTGGTGTCGACCATCTTCGGCGGGGGAATGAGCTCGCGGCTGTTCCAGCGCGTGCGCGAGGAGCTGGGCCTGGCCTACACCGTCTACGCGTTCCACTCGTTCTTCCAGGCATCGGGCGCCGCCGGCGTGTACGTCGGCACGCAGCCGCCGACGGCCGAGCGCGCCGCGGCCACGATCCGGGAGGAGTTCGCGCGGCTGGCGGAGCGCTCGCTCACGCCCGAGGAGCTGGCCTCGGCCAAGCAGCAGGTGAAGGGCCAGCTGGTGCTGGCCCTCGAGGGCCCGGTGCCGCGGATGTACCGCCTCGCGGGCGCGGCGCTGTACCGCGAGAGCTACAAGCCCATCGACGCGGTCCTGGCCGAGATCGACGCGGTCGCACCCGAGCAGGTGGCCGCCGTCGCGTCCGAGTTCTACTCGCCCGACCGCCAGGTGGTGGTGTGGCTGGGCCCCAGCTGACGCCTGGCCGCCGCGGCGCGACGGGCGCGCCGGACGGGTTCCCGCCGGTTCTCTGCTACCACAAGATCGACACCCGCTTCGAGCTGGGGTTCACCCAGGTCGATCCGCGCGTGTTCCGGCGCCAGGTCGAGGCGCTGGCCCGGGCGGGCTACCGTACCCTGGGCTCGGGCGGCCTGCTGGAGCGGCTGGCGTCGCCCGGCACGGCGGCGGGGCGGGAGGTGGTCGTCACCTTCGACGACGGCTACGCGGGCCTCGCCCGGCACGCGTTTCCCGTCCTCGCCGACCACGGCTTCCGGGCCCTGGTCTTCGTCATCACCGACTACGTGGGGCGGGAGAACAGCTGGGACGTGCAGTACGGGTGGCGCCGGTTCACGCACCTGGCCTGGGAGGACCTCGCGCGGTGGCAGGAGCGGGGCATCGAGGTGCACTCGCACGGCGCGACGCACGCCCGGCTCACCTGGCTGTCCGACGCCCAGGTGACGGACGAGCTGGAGCGATCGCGGGAGACGATCGGCGAGCGGCTCGGTCGCGTGCCGTGCGCGGTGAGCTACCCGTTCGGATCGGCCGATGCGCGGGTGCGCAGCCTGGCGGCTCGCGCCGGATACCGCCTGGGGTTCGCCGGGCCTGGCCCCGGCGGGTTCGAGGCGCTCGCCCTGCGCCGCCGGCCGGTGTACGGATGGGACCGCGGCGCCGTGCCGCTGGTGCTCGGGGCATCGCCGCTCTCGGGAGCCGGGCTCGCGCTGGCCCGGTTCACCAGCCGCTGCGCCGTGGGGACGGCCGCCATCCAGCGGGTTCTGGGACGGCGCTACCGTCGCTGAGCCGCGCGGCGGCGCCGCGCCGCCTGGAGGGGCGACGGGCGGTCCCGCGGTCGCCGGAAGCGGTTCTAGCGGTGTGCCGCGGCGGGCCTGCCGTTGCCGGCGAGCGCCTCGACGTAGCGCTCGTGGAACGACTTGAGCCGCGCCACCAGCGCCTCGATCTCCTCCCGCGTCGGCAGGAACGTGGTGCGGAAGTGCAGGGTCCCCGGCTCCTGGCCGAAGCCGGATCCGGGCACGACGCAGATGCCGGTCTCCTCGAGCAGGGCCAGGCAGTAGGCGGAATCCCGCCGGCCCTCGTACTCGCCGCGCTGCTCGGCCGTCATCGCGCCCAAGTCCACGCCCGGCTCCGGCGGCAGCTCGAAGCGCACGAAGCCGTACAGCGCGCCCTGCGGCGACTCCAGTGACATCCCGGGGATGGCGTTGATCCCGCGGCTCAGGATCTCGGCCTTGGCCTTGAGCTCGCGCAGCACGCCTTCCCGCTCGGCCACGTAGCGCTCGTAGCTGGGCTGGCCCGGCTGGGGCGGCGAGACCATCACGTCCACCGCGATCTGGCCCACGACGCTCGAGCACAGGCTGATGGACTGGAGCTTGACGAGCTCGGCCAGGACGTCGTCGGGGATGTTGCGGAACTCGACGTATCCGCCCCGGTGCCCGCACTCGCCCAGGAAGCCCTTCGACACCGAGTGGAAGCTGAACAGCGAGACCGAGGTCTCGCCCAGCTCGTGCATGACCTTGGCGAACGAGTGGAAGCGCCGGTCCGGCGCATACACGTTCTCCTGGTAGACCTCGTCGGCCAGGATGGCGAGCCCGTTGGCCCGCGCGAACCGGATGACCATCGCGATGTTCTCGCGGGTCAGGACCGCGCCCGTCGGGTTGCCGGGATTGATCACCGCGATCGCGACCGGCCGGATCCCCTCCGCCCGCGCCCGCGCGTGGCTGGAGAGCAGCGACTCCTCGCGCAGCTGCCAGTGATGGGTCTCGTCGAGGTGGTAGCCGATCGCCTTGCCCCCGTGCAGCGCGATCTCGGCGCTGTAGAGGGGATACTGCGGGATCGGGATGAGGATGCCGTCGGTGCGGTCCCGGAGCAGCGCGACGACGGCGGCCTCGACACCCTTGCTGGCGCCGTCGGTGAGGATGACGTGGTCCTTGTCGGCGGGAATGCCGTCGCGCCGGGCGATGAAGTCGGCCACCGCCTGGCGGATGAACGGGATGCCCGCGCTCTGCGAGTAGGCGCCGGCGCCCGGGGGGTGCCGCTCGAGGATGCTCCGCACCCGCTCCACGACGTCGGCCGGGAAGTGCTGCACCGCCGCCGGGTCGTCGAGCAGCGCGGGGTACTCCACCAGGCACAGGACCTGGCGCAGGTAGGTGAGCGGGCGCTGGGCGAAGGCCAGCGGGTTGCCGATGTTGCAGTAGATGATCTTGCGGCCCTGCGCCTCGAGCTCCAGCGCGCGCGTGGGAATCGCGCCGCGCACCGCGTACTCGGCGCGCAACAGGTCCCGGTTGAGGGCGTTCCTAGCGATCATGGTGACCGGCGAGCTGCTCGAAGGTGAGGTTCAGGACCGGGTAGCGGGCCCAGTCGCGGTAGTCGAAGTGCCACCACTCCGCATCATACACCGCAAACCCCTGCGCTTCCATAGCGCGCCGCAGCAGGGCGCGATGCCAGCGCTCCAGTCCCGTGCCGCCCGGGTAGTCGGCGAACGAGCGGGGCGAGAACTCGTCGTAGCCGCCCACCATCTCGACGGGCTGCCCGGTCGCGAGATCGTACAGCGTGAGGTCCACCGCGCAGCCGCGGTTGTGGTGGGAGCCCTGCTTCGGGTCCGCGACGAAGATCTTGAGCGAGTCCGGGGTCGCGTCCCAGAAGGTCTCCGTGACGTACCACGGCCGGTACGCGTCGTGGATCAGCAGGCCGTAGCCGCGCGCCGCCAGCCAGCGCGCGGCCCGGGCCAGCGCCGCGGCCGCGGGCCGCTGCAGGTAGGCGTGCGCCGACGTGTACATCGGCGTCCCCATGAAGTTGTTCGACGTCGCGTAGCGGATGTCGAGCTTGATGCGGCGATCCACCGTGGTGAGGTCCACCAGGTCGCTCGCGCGCATCCCGGGCCGCGGCGGCGGCGGGGTCATCGCCAGCGCGGCGCGCCGCAGCTCGTCCACCGGCCTGACGGGCGTGATGCGGAAGGTCACGCCGCGCTCTGGGCCGACGGCGCGGCGCGGGAAGCGCACGCCCGCCACCAGCGCCGCCCCGATCCGGCCGTCGGCGCCGCGCGTGAAGGCGAGGGGTTCGCCGGCGTACAGCCCGCCGTCGGGGAAGCGGAACAGGGTGTCCGACACCCGGGTGAGCGGGTACAGCGCGAACCACTCGATCTGCGCGAACAACTGCCCGTCGCGCTCGAGCACGTAGAGCACGTCGTGGTCCCAACCGTACTCGCCGATCAGGTCGAGAAAGCGTGAAGGAGGGGGTTGGGGTTTGGGATCAGGCGTGAGGCGCAGGGTGTCGCCCTCGTAGAGCAGCCAGCCCGGCCCCCTCGGGATGCGCTCGCCGTACACCACGCGCCCGTCCACCACGAGCGTGTCGCCGATGGCCCGCAACGGCGTGACGAAGCCCCCGGACACGGGCTGCATCCACGGCACCCCGGCGCGCACGTCGACGTCGAGCCCGAGGCGGCGACCCCGCCACCGCCCGGCCAGGCGAGCCGCCTCGGCAGGCGGGACCGCCGACGTGGCCTCGACGGCGGGCAGCGGCCGCCCCTCCTTCGCGGCCAGCATCAGGCGCAGCGCCGTGTTCGCGACCCGCTCCGGCACGGCCATGCCGGCGTCCACCGTGGTCGAGACGGCCACGCCGAGGCTGTCCTGCGGGAGGGCCGCGACCTCGGTGCCGAAGCCGTAGTGCCACCCGTCGTGCCCGATCCACTGGTGCCCGTCGAGCCGCGAGACGGCGAAGCCGAGGCCGAACCCGCTCGTCTGCCCCGCGCCGGCGAACTGGATGCCCCACATCCGGGCCAGCGTGGTGTCGGCGAGCACCCGCCCGCCGGGCCCCACGCCGCCGGCGAACAGCGCGCTCAGGAACCGGCCGAGGTCGAGCATCGAGGTCGTCAGCTCGGCGGCGGGCTCGATGCCCAGCGGGAAGGTGGGCGCGTCGAAGGTGCGCCCGTCGGTCGTCCACATCTGGCCGCGGGCACGCCCGGCCAGCAAGGGGCCGGAGGGCTCGAAGCTGCTGCTGGACATCCCGAGCGGCGCGAGCACCGATCGCTGGAGACGGGCCGCGAACGGCTCGCCCGTCACCCGCTCGACGACGTAGCCCGCCAGGGCGATGGCCGCGTTCGAGTACTTGGTGCGGCTCCCGGGCGCGTACACCAGCGTCGTGGCGTTCAGGCTCTGCGCGGTCGCGGCCAGCGTGGGCGAGGTCGGGTCGAAGTAGTTGCCGACGGGCGGCTCGCGCACCAGCCCCGATCGGTGGGACAGCAGCTCACGGAGCGTGATGGGCTGGCCGAACGGGTCGGTGGGGTGGATCTCCGGCACGTAGCGCGTGACCGGCGTGTCGAGGGCGACCCGCCCCGCCTCGACGAGCTGCATCACCGCGATGTCGGTGAACAGCTTCGAGACCGAGGCGACCCGGTACGGCGTCTCCGCCGTCGCGGGGGTGCCGTCGGCCGGATTGGCCAGGCCGAAGCCGCGGGCCCACACGGTCTCGTGGCCGTCGATCAACGCGATCGACAGGGCGGGGAGCTTCTTCTCCATCATCTGCCCGTCGATGAACCGGGTCAGGGCAGCCGCGACCTCGGCGTAGTCGTGCCGTGGGGGGACGACGGTCTGGGCGGACAGGGAGCGGGCGATGCCGGCGAGGCCCAGGACGGCCGCCGCCCGGCACCAGCGCGCGGGCGCCCTCCACGGCCTCCGAGTGTGGTAGCGCATGGCTGTCACGTAGCGCGGTCGCGGGACTCGGCGCAACCCCGCGGATGCGGAAAGGGCGGGCCGTGCAGCCCGCCCTCGAACCCCGCGACCGTGCGACGGGTCCTACTGCCCGCCCGGCGGGCCGCCGCGCGGCCCACCCATCGGCGGCATCGACGACACGTTCTTGTCGAAGACCTTCTGCTGGTCCGGCGTCAGCACCGCCCGGATCTCGCCATCCTGGGCCGTCCGCAGCGCCGCCATCCGCGCCCGCGCTGCCGAATCGGGCGGCGTGCCGGGTGTGAACAGCGCCCGCATTTGGGGCTGGTACTTGGCCTGAATGGAATCCACCTGCGCCTGCTGCTGCGATGTGAGGGTGATCCCGTTGAGGAGCATTTGCATCCGGCGGCCGGGGCCGCGCATGCCGCCCATCCCGCCACCCTGCGGGTACTGCGGATTCTGCGCGAGCACCGCCGAGCCGGCGAGCAACAACAGCGCGGTCGATGCCAGCGTGACGCGGAGCTTCATCGTGCCTCCCTGCGATTTCGTGGTAGCGTGCGAGTCCGTGATCCCCTGCTACGGCCAAGCCGCGCCGTCCGTTGGCGGCGCGCGACGCCCCGCCTTCGACGGCCGCGCGCCGAGCGCGTTAACCGGACGGGGCGGTCGGGAACCGCGTCCCAGGAGAGCCACCCCGGGATGACCCAGCCGGCTTGAGGCGTTACTCTCCAGCCAACCGTTGCGGAGGTGTCGTTGTGGCGCCCCTCACGCTGGATCCTCGTACCACGGCCCTCGTGCTCATCGACCTGCAGCGCGGCATCGTGGGCCGGCAGACCGGCCCGCACGCGGCGAGCGACGTCGTCGCTCGGGCCGGGCGACTGGCGGCGCGATTCCGCCAGGCCGGGGCGACCGTGGTGCTGGTGCGAGTCGCCTATTCGCCGGACGGCCGCGACCGGCTCACGTCGCGGAGCGACGCCGCGCCGTTGAGCGGGGCGGTGCCGCCGGATTTCAGCGAGCTGGTGCCCGAGCTGGGACAGGCGCCCGGCGACGTGGTCGTGACCAAGCGCCAGTGGGGCGCCTTCTACGGCACCGAGCTGGAGCTCCAGCTGCGCCGCCGCGCCGTCCGCACCATCGTGCTGGGCGGGATCTCGACCAACTTCGGCGTCGAGTCCACGGCCCGGGACGCGTACGAGCGCGGCTACGAACTGGTGTTCGCGGAGGACGCGATGGCGGGGCTGTCGGCCGAGGCGCACCAGTTCGCGGTGGCGACGATCTTCCCGAGGATCGGGATGGTGCGGTCGACCGAGGACGTACTCGCGGCACTGGGGAAGTAGCT